>NZ_JBEOYD010000015.1:0-242269 GCF_040296885.1 Streptomyces sp. NPDC001980
GGGCGAGCCACACCTCCGCGGGGAGCGCGCCGCGCTCTGCCTGGTCCTTGGCGAACAGGCTGCCCGTGGCGACGAGGTGGGTGACACCGCCGAGGCCGCGCCCGGCACCGGTGACGTGTTCCGTCCGCCGAACACTATGAACACAACGCCCGAGCCGTGGTTCCGGTCCCGGCCCGCTCCCTAGCATCGCCGCGGACGGCGCGAAGGAGCGCCGACGAGGACAGGGAGCCGCGCCTTGGACAGGACGAGAACCCCCGCACGGGTCCGCCGGACGAGCCGTCACCGGCGTACCGGACTGCTCGCCTCGCTGGCGGCGGCCCTCACCGCCGCCTTCGCCGGCGCCCCTCCCGCGCAGGCGGAGACACCACCACCGGCCGCCGTCTCCTGCCCGGCGGAGCTCGACGGCAAGGCCACCTGTTACACCGGCCAGGACGCCGACGGCGCCTATTACGCCATCGCCGTCCCCGCGCACTGGAACGGCTCCCTGGTCGTGCACGCCCACGGCGGTCCCGACCTGGGCACCGGGTCGGACCCGGCGCGCAGCGTCGACGACCTGGCCCGCTGGTCGGTGATGGTGAAGGAGGGCTACGCCTGGGCGGGTTCGTCCTACCGCAGGGGCGGTTACGGCACTCGTATGGCCGCCGAGGACACCGAGAACGTGCGCCGGCTCTTCGTCGAGAACTTCGGCAAGCCGCGGCGGACGTATGTGCACGGCCAGTCCTGGGGCGGGGACGTCGCCGCCAAGGTCGTCGAGGTGTACGGCAAGCGGGGCGGACCGTACGACGGGGCGCTGCTCACCAGCGGTGTCCTCGGCGGCGGGTCCCGGGGGTACGACTACCGCGTCGACCTCCGTGTCGTCTACCAGTACTACTGCCACAACATGCCCCGGCCGACCGAACCCCAGTACCCGTTGTGGCAGGGGCTGCGCGCGGACTCGACGCTGACGACGGCCGGACTGCGCGCCCGGCTCCAGGAGTGCACGGGCTACGCCTCGGCCCCGCAGGAGCGCACCGCCCTCCAGCAGCGCAACCTCGACGACATCCTCGCGGTCACCGGCGTCCCCGAGCGCACCCTGGAGTCGCATCTGCGGTTCGCGGTCTTCACGTTCCGGGACATCGTGCGCGACCGGCTCGGCGGCCGTAATCCGTTCTCCGACGCGGGCGTCCGGTACTCGGGGTCGCACGACGACGAGGCGCTCAACGCCGGGGTCGAACGGTTCACCGCCGATCCGACGGCGGTACGGGACCTGTCCTACGACAGCGATCTCACCGGCAAGGTGTCGATCCCGGTGCTGACGATGCACGCGATCGACGATCCGACGGCGTTCGTGGAGCACGAGGCGGCCTACCGGGCCACCCTGCGCGGCGCGCACCGGGACCGGTACCTCGTGCAGACGTTCACCCACGAGTCCGAGCACAGTGCGCTGAGCGACGCGGAGTACGCCAACTCGATCGCGGCACTGGACGGTTGGGTGCGCACGGGCCGGAAGCCGACGCCCCGGACGATCGCGGACTCGTGCGCCGCGTTCGACCGGACCTACGCCACGGGCTGCTTCTACGACCCGGACTTCCGCCCCGCCCCCTACGCCTCCCGGGTCCGGCCGCGTCCGGGCGGGCTGCGCTGGCCCGCCATGACGGCGGCGCAGGAGAAGCGGTGGAGCAGGATCGACGGGGTCGGGATCGCCCCCTGACGGGTCCCGTCAGCGCGGCGGCAGCCGGTGCAGGGTCACCTCCGTCAAGGTCCCGTCGGCGACGGTCGCCGTGAGGTAGGTGCAGTGGGGCTGGCGGCGGCGGTCGGTCGGGGAACCGGGGTTGAGCAGCCGCAGGCCGCCCGGGGCCGTGGTGTCCCAGGGGATGTGGCTGTGCCCGAAGACCAGGACGTCCAGGTCCGGGAAGCGGGCGGCGCAGCGGGCCTCCCGGCCCTGGGCGGGGCCGGTCTCGTGGACCACCCCGAACCGCAGGCCGGCCAGGTCGGCGTAGGCCACCTCGGGGAGCCGGGCGCGCAGGCCCGGGCCGTCGTTGTTGCCGTACACCCCGATGAGTCTGCGGCTGCGGCCCTCCAGCAGGTCGAGGGTGGCCTCGTCGACCCAGTCGCCGGCGTGCAGGACGACGTCCGCGCGCGGGAGTTCGGCGAGGAGTTGGTCCGGTAGGCGCTTGGCGCGCAGCGGGAGGTGCGTGTCGGAGATCAGGAGCAGGCGCACCGGGCCAGCCTAGGTCACAGGACCTCGGGGGGATCTTCAGTTCAGACTTAACAGTTCCAACTGGACAGTCTCGGCTGGACAGTCTCGGCTGATGGTTCTACGGTGAGCGCATGGCAGAGATCTCCGATTCCGCGACCCGCGCGGCACGCGACCTGCGCGTGATGTTCAGCCGGATGCGACGCCGTATCCGGGAGGTCGCCCAGGACGCGGACCTCACCCCGTCGCAGGAGTCGGCCCTCACCCTGGTCTCGAAGCACGGCGCGGCCACGGCCAGTGCGCTGGCCTCCGCCGAGGGGGTGCGGCCGCAGTCGATGGCGGCCACCCTGGCCGCGCTCGACCAGCAGGGCCTGATCCGCCGCAGCCCCGACCCGACCGACGGCCGCCGCCAGCTGGTCACCCTGACCGAGGCCGGCCAGGCCCGTGTCGAGGGCAACCGGCAGGCGCGTGACGAGTGGCTGGCCCGCGCCTTCCAGGACCGGTACACCGAGGACGAGCGCCGGACCCTCCTCACCGCGATCGAGCTGCTCGAACGGCTGTCGCGCCCGTGATACCGAGGCTCGCCGCCGGAACCCGCAAGGACACCCGCCCGGCCCCCGCCGGATTCGACCGGCGGCTGATCGCGCCGATGGTCCTGGGGTCCGTACTGAACCCGATCAACTCCTCGATGATCGCGGTGGCCCTGGTGCCGATCGGCATCGCCTTCGGGGCCCCGCCCGCCGAGACGGCGTGGCTGGTCACCGCGCTGTACCTGGCGACCGCCGTGGGCCAGCCGGTGATCGGCCGGCTCGTCGACATGTACGGGCCGCGCCGGCTCTACCTCGTCGGCACCGGCCTGGTGGGCGTAGCCGGGCTGATGGGTGCGCTGGCGCCCTCGCTGGGCGTGCTGATCGCGGCGCGGGTACTGCTCGGCTTCGGTACGTCGGCGGCGTACCCGGCGGCGATACGGCTGACCCGGAGCGAGGCCGAGCGCACCGGGCAGGACAGCCCGGCCGGGGTGCTGACCGCGCTCGCCGTGTCCGCCCAGACCGTGGCCGTGATCGGTCCGACGCTGGGCGGGATACTGATCGGCACCGGCGGCTGGCACCTGGTGTTCACCGTCAACGTGCCGCTCTCCGCGGCCTGTCTGGTGCTCGGCGTGAAGTGGCTGCCGAGGACCGCGACCGCCGGGCAGCGGCAGCGCATGGACCTGCCGGGCATGGCCCTGTTCGCCGTCCTGCTGGTCTCGCTGATGCTGTTCCTGATGAGCCCGCGGCCCGACCGCTGGTACCTGCCGGCGCTGACCCTGGTCGCGGCCGGCGTCTTCGCGGCCCGGGAGCTGCGGGTGCCCGACCCGTTCGTCGACCTGCGGGTCCTCGGCGGCAACGTCCCGCTCATCGTCACCTATCTGCGCCAACTGCTCGCGTACACCACCTCCTACGCCTTCCTGTACGGCTACACGCAGTGGCTGGAGCAGGGCCGCGGACTCGGCGCCTCCACGGCCGGGCTCGCGTTGCTCCCGTTGTCGGCCGCCGCGCTCGTCACCGCCACGCTCACCGGCCGCCGGGAGGCCGTCCGCTCCAAGCTGGTGATCGGCTCCGTGCTGCAGATCGCGGGCTGCGCGGCCCTGCTGCTGGTCGGCGCCGGCAGCCCGGTCTGGCTGCTGCTCGCGGTCGGTGCGCTGCTCGGCATCCCGCAGGGCCTGCTCGGACTCGCCGCGCAGACCGCGCTGTACCGGCAGGCCGACCCGGAGCGGATCGGCTCCGCCGCCGGACTGCTGCGCACCTTCATGTACCTCGGCGCGCTGGGTGCCTCCGCCGCCACCGCGGCGTTCTACCCGCACCGCGCCGACACGGGCGGGCTGCACGGCCTGGCCCTGTTCATGCTCGCCGGCTCGGCACTGCTGCTGGCGATCACCCTGCCGGACCGCACTCTGGCCCGGCTCTCCCCCGAACCCCGTCAAGCCCTCCGAAAGGCCTGATCCACCCCATGTCTCTGAGCACGCTCGACCCGCGCACCGCCCTTGTCGTCATCGACCTCCAGCAGGGCATCGTGGGCATGCCCACCCAGCCGCACACCGGCGCCGAGGTGGTGGCCCGCACGGTGGAGCTCGCCGACGCCTTCCGCGCCCAGGACCTGCCCGTCGTGCTGGTCCGGGTCTCCTTCGCAGCCGACTTCGCCGACGCCGTCCCGGGCCGCACCGAGCGCCAGGCGCGCGGCCTCGCCTTCCCGGAGGGCTGGGACGTCGTCGTCGACGAACTGTCCGGCCACGACGGCGACATCCATGTCACCAAGCACAACTGGAGCGCCTTCCACGGCACCGACCTCGACGTCCAGCTGCGCCGCCGGGGCGTCACCCAGATCGTGCTGACCGGCATCGCCACCAGCATCGGCGTGGAGTCCACCGCCCGCGACGCCTACGCGCACGGCTACCACGTGACACTCGCCACGGACGCCATGGCCGACGGCGACGGCGAGGCGCACCGGGGCAGCGTCGAGCGGATCTTCCCCCGGCTCGGCGAGTCCGGCAGCACGGCCGAGGTCCTGGAACTGCTCGCCAAGACCCACGGCTGAACCGGGCCGATCGCCGGGCGGCCGGATGCCGGGGACGCCGGGGAAGGTTCCCGGTGTCCGGCAGGCCGTCCGATACGCCGCAGGGCGGCCGACGTGCTCGACGAGCCGTCGGCCGCCCTGCGGCGCGTTGCTGCGAAGTGCCTTACGCGGACAGCTCCTTGCGGATGAGCGGCAGCCCCTCCGCGAGGGCCTCCCGCCAGTCCCGCAGCGGTTCCAGACCGACCTCGGCCCACCGCTCGTGCCCGAGGGCACTGTAGGCGGGGCGGGGTGCCGGGCGGACGAACGCCTCGCTGGTGGTGGGGCGGACCCGCTCCGGGTCGGCGTCGAGCAGGCGGAACACCTCACGGGCCAGCTCGCACCAGGTGGCCGCGCCGGAGTTGGTGCCGTGGAAGACGCCGTGCGCGCGGTCGTCCCGGCCGAGGCGGGGGCCGAGGTCGGCGATCCGGGCGGCCAGGTCGGCGCTCCAGGTGGGCTGACCGCGCTGGTCGTCGACGACGTCCAGGGTGTCCCGGCGGGACTCCAGCTCGATCATGGTGCGCACGAAGTTCTTCCCGTGCGTGCCGTACAGCCAGGCGGTCCGGACGACCGCGCTCGCGCCCGGGAGTTCCGCCAGGACGGCCCGCTCGCCCGCGAGCTTGGTGCGCCCGTAGGCGGTGCGCGGGGCCGTCGGGTGGTCCTCGGGGTACGGGGCGGTGCGGGCCTCGCCGTCGAAGACGTAGTCCGTCGAGACGTGGACGAGGCGGGCGCCGTGCCGGGCGGCGGCGCGGGCCAGCAGGCGCGGGCCCTCGCCGTTGATCAGCAGGGCCCGCTCCTCGTCGGTCTCGGCGTCGTCGACGGCCGTGTACGCGGCGCAGTTGACCACCAGGTCGGGCCGGTGCGCGGCGAGCGCCGAGTCCACCGAGTCGGCGCTGGTGAGGTCGAGGCCGGCGCGGCCGAGGGCCACCACCTCTTCACCCCGGTGGGCGAGTTCCTCGGTCACGTCGTGACCGAGCATGCCGCCCGCTCCGGCGACGAGCCACTTCATCAGCGCTTCTCCTGCTCCTTGCGGGACTCCAGGGCGGCGCGCTCCTTGAGCGGCTCCCACCAGTCCCGGTTGTCGCGGTACCAGGCGACGGTGTCGGCGAGGCCGGAGGTGAAGTCGTGCTTGGGGGTGTAGCCCAGCTCGTCGTGGATCTTGCTCCAGTCGACGGAGTAGCGCTGGTCGTGGCCCTTGCGGTCGGCGACGCGGTCCACCCGGTCCCAGTCGGCGCCGCAGGCCGCCAGGAGCAGGCCGGTGAGCTCCTTGTTGCTGAGCTCGGTGCCGCCGCCGATGTTGTAGACCTCGCCGGGACGGCCACCGGTGCGGACCAGGTCGATGCCCTGGCAGTGGTCCTCGACGTGCAGCCAGTCGCGGACGTTGCTGCCGTCGCCGTAGAGCGGGACGTTCTTGCCGTCGAGGAGGTTGCTCACGAAGAGCGGGATGACCTTCTCGGGGAACTGGTGCGGCCCGTAGTTGTTGGAGCAGCGGGTGACGCGGACGTCCAGGCCGTGGGTGCGGTGGAAGGCCAGCGCGAGCAGGTCCGAGGAGGCCTTGGAGGCGGAGTACGGCGAGTTCGGCTGGAGCGGGTGGGTCTCGGGCCAGGAGCCGGTCTCGATGGAGCCGTAGACCTCGTCGGTGGAGACGTGCACGAACGGGCCGACGTTGTGCCGCAGGGCCGCGTCGAGCAGGGTCTGGGTGCCGACCACGTTGGTGCGGACGAACGCGCCGGCCCCGTCGATCGAGCGGTCGACGTGCGACTCGGCGGCGAAGTGCACGACCTGGTCGGCGTCGGCCATGAGCCTGTCGACCAGCTCGGCGTCGCAGATGTCGCCCTGCACGAAGGTCAGCCGCGGATGCGACTCGGGCAGGTTCGTCAGGGTGCCCGCGTAGGTGAGCTTGTCCAGCACGGTGATGTGCGGCGCGTCAGGGGCGGTGTCGGCGAGCAGGCCGCGGACGTACGTGGAGCCGATGAAGCCGGCGGCGCCGGTGACGAGGAGATTCATGAACGGATCTGCACCTTGCTGTGGTCTCCGAGAACGAGGCGGTGGGCGCTGGGGGTGCCGGGTGCCGGGGTGACCTCGACGTGCCGGCCGATCAGCGAGGACTCGATCCTGCCCACCCCGTCGATGGAGGAGTCCCGCAGCACTATGGAGAACTCCAGCTCACTCTCGGTGATCCGGCAGTTCTCGGCGATCGACGTGAAGGGGCCCACGTAGGAGTCGCCGACGACGGTCCCGGCGCCGATCACGGCCGGGCCGACGATCCGGGAGTTGGTGACGCGCGCACCGGCCTCGACGACCACGCGGCCGACGATCTGGCTGGACTCGTCGACCTCGCCGTCGATGCGCGGCTCCTGGGCCTCCAGGACGGTCCGGTTGACCTCCAGCATGTCGACGACGTTGCCGGTGTCCTTCCAGTAGCCCTTGATCACCGTGGAGCGCACGTCGGCGCGCTGGTCGATGAGGTGCTGGATGGCGTGGGTGATCTCCAGCTCGCCGCGCCAGGACGGCTTGATGGCGCGCACGGCGTCGTGGATGGCGGGCGTGAACAGGTAGACGCCGACCAGGGCGAGGTCGCTCTTGGGCTCCTGCGGCTTCTCCTCCAGGCCCGTCACCTGGCCGTCGGCGTCCAGCTCGGCGACGCCGAAGGCGCGCGGGTTGGGCACGTGGGTGAGGAGGATCTGGGCGTCGGGGCGGGTCTCGCGGAACTCGTCGACCAGTCCGCTGATGCCGCCGACGATGAAGTTGTCGCCCAGGTACATGACGAAGTCGTCGTCGCCGAGGAACTCGCGGGCGATCAGCACCGCGTGGGCCAGGCCCAGCGGCTGGTCCTGGGGGATGTAGGTGACGTCCAGGCCGAACTTCGACCCGTCGCCGACCGCCTCCTCGATCTCGGCGGCGGTGTCGCCGACGATCATCCCGACCTCGGTGACGCCCGCGGCCGCAAGGGATTCGAGCCCGTAGAAGAGCACGGGTTTGTTCGCCACCGGCACGAGCTGCTTCGCCGATGTGTGGGTGATCGGCCGCAGCCGGGTTCCGGCACCGCCGGAGAGCACCAAAGCCTTCATTCGCTACACCTTATAGGTGAACATCTGATTGAGACGTTCTTCTGTTTTCCTGACTGGTTACGACAGTATGGCCTTGGTGCGGACGTCATGTGACCACGAGGTGCCTTCGTAGCCGCATCCCGCCCGTTTTATCCGCTGGTCAGGAGCTCTCCGGCCGGGCCGCCGCGCGTTCCACCTCCGCCTCGATCTCGGCCCGGGACCGGCCCTCGCCGCGGGCGTACTCGTTCACCGCGGTCAGTTCGTCCCGGGCCAGGTCGCGCCAGGCGCGCAGGGCGGTCTCGTAGGTCTCCGACTGGGCGCCGCCCGACTGCTGCCGGGCCGGTGGCCCGTAGGTGTCCCGCAGTTCCAGGACCTTGTCGTGGGCCGCGTCGGCCGCGCGGTGCTTCGCCACGAGTTCTTCGAAGGTGTGTGCCACGTCATGGACACTAAGGAGGGTCGGGCCGCGCCGCCTGTCGAGAGCCGGGGCATCAGTCCGCCAGGATCAGCTCCGCCCACACCTGCTTGCCGCCGCTGGCCGGCACCGTCCCCCAGGCGGTGGACACCGCCTCCACCAGGAGGATGCCGCGCCCGCCGGTGGCCTCCCAGCCGATGTTGGTGGGCTTCACCGGGCTGCGCGGCGAGCCGTCGGCGACGGCGATCCGCAGCCGGTGGTCGACCAGGGTCAGGTCCAGCCGGACGGGTCCGTCGGTGTGGATGAGGGCGTTCGTGACGAGTTCGGAGACCACCAGCAGCGCCGAGTCCATGGCCTCGTCGGTCACGCCCCACGAGCGAAGGGTGCGCCTGCTGAAGCGGCGGGCGTGCCGGGCCGCCTCGGGGACCCGCCACACCGTCCAGCTCTCCCGCAGCGGGCGGACGGCCATGCCGTCGTAGCGCATCAGCAGCAGGGCGACGTCGTCGGCGCGGGGGGCGTTGCCGAGCAGGCCGTCGGCGACCAGGCCGAGGTGGGCGGGGTCGGAGCCGGCGAGGTCGCGGGCGAAGCGCTCCATGCCCTCGTCGATGTCGGCGTCGGGGGACTCGACCAGGCCGTCGGTGGTGAGCGCGAGCAGGGTGCCGGGGCGCAGGCTGAGCTGGGTCATCGGGAACTCGGTCCGGCCGAGCACGCCGAGCGGCGGGCCGCCCTCGGTCTCGGCGATCCGCGTGGTGCCGTCCGGCTGGCGCAGCACGGGCGGCAGGTGTCCGGCGCGTACGCACCAGGCGGTGCCGTCCTCCATGTCGACGTCGACGTAGCAGCAGGTCGCGAACAGGTCGCTCTCCATGTCCAGGAGCAGCCGGTTGGCGTGCGAGACGACCACGTCGGGGGTGTGCCCCTCGGCCGCGTAGGCGCGCAGCGCGGTGCGCATCTGGCCCATGAGGGCGGCGGCGCTCGCGTTGTGGCCCTGGACGTCGCCGATGACGAGGGCGACATGGTTGTCGGTCAGCGGGATCACGTCGTACCAGTCGCCGCCGACCTCCAGGCCGCCCTCGGTGGTGGGCAGGTAGCGGGCGACGGCCTCGGCACCGGGCAGCCGGGGCAGCCGGCGCGGCAGCAGGGCGCGCTGGAGCATCCCGACGAGCTCGTGCTCGGCGTCGAAGGCGTGGGCGCGCATCAGGGCCTCGCCGGCGAGGCCGGCGGAGGCGGTGAGCAGGGCGCGTTCGTCGGGGCCGAAGTCGCGCGGGGCGTCCCAGCCGATCAGGCAGGCGCCGGCCATCCGGCCGCCGGCGGGCAGCGGAAGGACGGCGAGGCCGCCGGGACCGACCTCGGCGAGGGCCGGTTCCAGGGCGGCCCGGGCGGGCCAGATCTGGGCACGGCCCTCGCGCAGGGCGGCGGCCAGGGTGGGCATGGACCGCACCGGGGCGTCGGGCCACTCACTGCGCCACTCGCTGCGCCACAGCTCGGGCCAGGACTCGGCCTCGGGCGGGTCGAGGACGGTGACGACCAGGCGGTCGTTCTCCAGTTCGGCCAGGGCGATCCGGTCGGCCTTGAGCGGCTCGCGCAGGGCGTTGACGACGGCCCGGCCGACGTCCTTGACCGTGCGGGCGGTGGCCAGCGCGGCGGCGAGCTGCTGCACACGGGTCACGTCGGTGACGTCCGAGCGGAGCGTGGAGGCGTCGGCGACGGTGCCGGCCATCCGAGCCGGGCGTCCCTCGCCACCGGGCACCAGCCGGCCGCGCAGCCGCAGCCACTTGGGCGGGCCCGAGGGCTGCAGGATCCGGAACTCCAGCTCGCGGTCGCCGATGGACATGTGGTCGGCCTCGACGACGGACATCAGGGCGGGCAGGTCCTCCGGCAGGGTCCGGCCGAGCAGCGTCTCGACCTTGCCGTCGAACTCGTTCCGGCCCATCCGGAAGAGGTCGAGGATGCCGTCGCCGACCGCGATCCGGCCGGTGTCCATGGCGAGGCTGAAGGCGTCGTCGGGCAGTTCGCCGGTGTCCGCGGCCGGCGGCAGCGGGGCCGGCAGGGCGATCGCCCGGGCCACCAGGTCCAGGCAGGCGCGGTCCTCGGGGCCGAACCCGTCGTCGCGCTCGCTGACGGCGACGAGGAGCCCGGCGCCGCCGGGCATCGGCAGGGCGGCCAGCCAGAACTCCTGGGACGGGGTGCGCCGCGCCTCGGGGCAGCCGGCCAGCTCGTCGGGGCCGAGCCAGACGGGCCGCCCGGTGCCGTACGCCTCCGCCGCCGGGGACCGCCCGATCGCCGGGTAGGCGTCGCGCAGCCCGTACAGGGTGCGGGGCAGGCCCGCCGACTCGGCGAGGCGCAGCACGGTCCCGCCGTCGCCGGGTGTGTAGACCCCGGCGAAGGCCGCGCCCGCGAACACCAGCGCCTGTTCGAGCACGCGGCGGAGCCGATCGGGTGCGCCGGGATCGCCAGTGAGCGTTTCGAGGGCGATTTCGGCGCGATCCGTTCTCGTTCCGCGTATCGCAGCACCCTCACTGACCACGCCGCCATTACAGCGCTTATGAGGCGTCTGCGCAGCCCCTGTGGCCGTTCCGTGGAGGGCGGGAGGCCGGCGTGCTCGAAACCCACCGAACATGTCTTGGCCCGTGCGTTGCGCACGGCGATCACGTGACAGACGTGACTGTCCGCCACGGCGCGTCGCACGGTGCCCGAGGGCCGGCGCTCGTACCCCGCCACGCGCTTCGACCGCGGGGGAATGTGCCGGGGCGAACGGGGTACGCCGGGCCGGCCCGGTGCGGGGCCCACGCCGCTCTCGCCGTGCGCCGGGCCGGCCCGGTACAGGGCCCACGCCGCTCTCGCCGTGCGCCGGTCGCCGCCACGAGGGAGCCTTGATCCCGAGGACGCGACGCGCGACCGGACGAGGAGGTGGTCGGGCGTGTCCGACGGGATGGGGGCGCCTCCAGCGGGTGCGGAGCCGGAGGTCGAGGTGCCGGTGGCCGCCGCTGGCACCTCGCCCTCCGGCCGGCCGCTGTTGTCGCTGGCGCTGGCCTCGATGATGGAGGAGGTCCGGGCGCACTCCGGCGGGGTCTATCTGCTCGCGTCCGACGAGCCGGTCCTGGAGATGGCGGTGACGGCGGGGCTGCCCCGGGCCTTCGCGGCGCCCTGGGAGCGGGTCGGGCTCAGCGCGCCGATCCCGGTCGCGGACGCGGCGCGCGAACGGCGGCTGGTGTGGGTGGGCGGCGAGGAGGACATGGCCCGCCGGTACCCGCGCATCGCGATGGTGCTGCCGTACGCGTTCGCGCTGGCCGCGCTGCCCGTGGCGACGGCGGACACCCTGTACGGGGCGGTGTACGTGACCTGGCCCGGCGCCCATCCGACGGTGCTGTCCGACCGGGAGCGGGAGTCGCTGACGTCGGCGTGCGACCGGCTGGCGGTGCGGCTGGAGCGGATCGCCCGGCACAACCGTCCGCTGAGCACCGAACCGGATCTGCTGGCGGCACCCCCGTCGGGAGTGGCGGGCACCCTGGGCACGGTGGAGGCGGCGCGGATGGTGGGGCGGCTGCCGTACGGGCTCGCCTCGCTCGATCTGCACGGCCGGGTCGCCTTCGCCAACGCGGCGGCGGCCGAGCTGCTCGGTGTGCACGTCGACGATCTGCTCGGCACCCAGCCGTGGGTCTCGGTGCCGTGGCTGAACGACCCGATGTACGAGGACCGCTACCGGGCGGCGCTGCTCAGCCAGCATGTGACGTCGTTCGTGGCGCTGCGGCCGCCGGGCGACTGGCTGTCGTTCCGGATGTATCCGAGCACGACCGGGCTGACCACCCGGATCAGCCGGGCGCGGGCGGTCGCCGAGATGGTGGGGGCGACGCCGCGCGCGGACGCGACGCCCGCGCACCGGCTGGTCTCCATCTCACAGGTGCTGAGCCTGGCCGGGGCGCTGACCGAGGCCGTCGGGGTGCAGGACGTGGTGCAGCTGGTGGCGGACGAGGTCGCCCCGTCCGTCGGCAGCCAGGCCGTGGTGATCCTCGGCCCGCGGGGCGGGCGGCTGCACGTGCTGGGGCACCACGGGTACGAGGATCCGCGGACCGTGGAGCGCTTCGACGGCCTTCCGCTGGCCGAACGCACGCCCGGCACCCATGTCCTGAACACCGGCGTGCCGGCGTTCTTCGAGTCGAGGCAGCAGCTGGAACGGCTGTATCCGGACCGGCACGAGACCCCCGACGGGTTCGCCGCCTGGGCGTACCTGCCGCTGATCGCGTCGGGCCGCCCGGTGGGCACCTGTGTGCTCGCCTACGCCGAGCCGCACGCCTTCCCGGCCGACGAGCGTGCCGTGCTCACCAGCCTCGGCGGGATGATCGCGCAGGCGCTGGAGCGGGCCCTGCTCTACGACGCGAAGAACCAGCTGGCGCACGGCCTGCAGGCGGCCCTGCTGCCGCACTCGCTGACCCCGCCGTCCGGCATCGAGGCGGCCGCCCGCTATCTGCCGGCCATGCACGGCATGGAGATCGGCGGCGACTTCTACGACCTGGTGCCCACCCGGCCACTGGCGGCGGCGGTGATCGGGGACGTGCAGGGGCACAACGTGACGGCGGCCGCGCTGATGGGCCAGATCCGTACCGGCGTACGGGCCTTCACGAGCGTCGGGCAGGCGCCGGAGGAGGTGATGTGCAGTACCAACCGGCTGCTGATCGAGTCCGGCGCCGATCTGTTCGCGAGCTGTCTGTACCTGCGGCTGGACCCGGAGCACGGGCGCGCGGTGATGGCCCGGGCGGGGCATCCGCCGCCCCTGCTGAGACGTCCGGACGGGCGGGTACGGGTCCTCGACCTGGCCGGGGGGCCGTTGCTGGGCATCGACTCGGAGGCGACGTACCCGACGACCGAGGTGTCACTCGCGCCGGGCTCGGTGCTCGTCCTCTACACCGACGGGCTGGTCGAGTCCCCTGGTGTGGACATCGAGGACGCCCTGGTCGGCCTGGGGGAACTGCTCTCGGAGAACGGTGACCAGCCCCTGGACAAGCTCGCCGACACGCTCGTGCGGCACAGTGCGGCGGCGCAGGAGCGTGTCGACGATGTCGCGGTGCTGTTGCTGCGGGCCGAGGCCGACGGCTGACCTTCGCCGGCAGCGATCCGGTCCGGCCCTCCCGCCGGAGGGCCGGACCGTCCACCGTCGGTCGGGAACCGCCGACAGGCCGCGCGAGGGGTCGGTCAGTTCGACGACGTGGTGCCGTCGGCGCCGGTCCCCGACTGGTCGCCCGTGCCGGTCTCGTCACCGGTGCCGGACTGGTCGCCGGTACCGGTCGCGTCACCGGTACCGGTCGCGTCACCGGTGCCGCTCTGGTCGCCGGCCGTCGCGGACGGGTCGGCGGAGCCGCCGATCTGGTCGCCGCCTGCCTGGTCACCGGCGCCGTTCTGGTCGCCGGCGGTGGCGGACGGGTCGGCCGTGGCACCGGCGTCACCGGCACCCGCACCCGCACCCGCGTCGCCGAGGGTCGCGCCGGTCGCCTGCAGGGCGGTGGTCACCGGCTGGAAGAAGGTCTCGCCGCCGGCGGTGCAGTCGCCGCTGCCGCCGGAGGTCATGCCGACCGCGCCGCCGTCCTGCGTGAACAGCGAGCCGCCGCTGTCGCCGGCCTCGGCGCAGACGTTGGTCTGGATGAGACCGGTGACGGTGTCGACGCCGTTGGGGTCGGTCTCGCTCTGGAAGTTGACGGTGGCGTCGAGGCCGGTGACCTGGCCGTCGTGCAGCCCGGTGGTGGAGCCCATCCGGAACACGGTCTCGCCGACGGTGGCGTCGACGGCCTGGTTGATGGCGACGGTCTGGCCGTTGCCTATGTTGACGTCACTGGTCGTCTGGGTGGCGGGGTCGTTGTACTTGACGAGCGAGAAGTCGCCGTTGCCGGGGAACTGGGCCTGGTCCACGGTGGCGATCGGCTGGCCGGTCTCGGAGTCGGACCAGTCCTTGGCAGCGACACCGCAGTGACCGGCCGTCAGGAAGGCGGGGGTGCCGTCCGAGGCGGTGACGTTGAAGCCGAGGGAGCAGCGGACGGTGCCGTCCTGCACCTGGGAGAAGATCGCGTCGCCGCCGGAGACGAGGGTCTTGAAGGTGCCCGACGACTTCTTGAGCGTCGCCATGTTCGAGCCGAGGCTCTGGACCGTCGACTCCAGCGTGTCCCACTTGGTGCCGGTGACGGTGGAGTCGGCGCTGACCACGACCTTGTTGGTCTTCGGGTCGACGGCCCAGGCGGTGCCCGGGATGGTCGCCTTGGTCTTCAGCGTCTGGGCGACGGCCGCCAGTTCGGAGGTGCTGTTCTGCACCTGACGGACGACCGCGCCGGCCTTCTCCGCCTGGACGATCACGTTGTTGTCGCCGTTGACGACGTTGACGACGAGCTGCTGCTTGGCGCTGTCGTAATAAGACCCGGCGAAGGCCTGGCCGAGCAGCTGCTGGAGCTGCGCGGCGAGGTCCGAGGCGCCCGCCGCCTTCAGGGTCTTGGGGGCTGCGGTGGCGCCGGAGGCGTTGTCCTGAGACGCGTTGGCCATCGGCAGCAGGAACGCCGCAGCTCCGAGCGCGGCGACACCGCCCACCGCGATAGCGGCCTTGCGCTTCGGAATTCGCTTGTGACTCAAACTTCTCGACCTCCAAGGGACGGAGTGTCTGCCGTTGCGGGGCAGTCGTTCGTGAGCGGCGCCTGGATGGCCATAGGTACGGGCGGGTCACGTGGTGCGTTCAATTCCGTTTGCCAACTTCCTTGACCCGGTGATGAATCGGCCATGGCGCGCCCGTGAGGGAACAGGTCCGCGTGCCGGGCGGCCGGCTCGGGAACAATCCCCCATATGACGATGACCACCGCCGAAGCCGACAAGATCCTCTCCGCCAACTTCGCCCCCTGGGTGCTCGACCTCGGCCTGGCCGTCGAGGCGCTGGGCGAGGACCGGGCGACTCTGCGTCTGCCCTGGTCGGAACGGCTGTCCCGGCAGGGCGGCGGACTGTCGGGGCAGGCACTGATGGCGGCCGCCGACACGGCGACGGTGATCGCGGTCTCGGCGGCCCGAGGCGGCTTCGTACCGATGACGACGGTGCAGCAGTCGACCTCGTTCCAGCGGGCGGTGACCGGTTCGGATGTCCTGATCGAGGCGGTGCTGACCAAACTGGGCCGCCGGATGGCGTTCGCCGACATCACGATGAGCGATCAGAGGTCGGGGGCGCTCGCGGCCCGGGCGAGCACGGTCTACGCACTCCTGGGCTGACCGAACGGACACCGTCAGCAACCGGTCATTAACGTTCCGTTGCGATCACGGACCGGAATCCTTGCTTCAGGGAATCTGCACATCCAATACCCAAGCGAGTCACGGGAAGCAGCAGATCTGCACAACCGCGCGCCCCCTGCCGTGCCCTTGGCCCGGAGTGCCGGATTCGCCGCCGGGTGGGCAAGCCGTGCGACAGGGTCGAAGTCGTGCGGCTTGTGAAGGAGTGGCCGACAAGCGGTGCGCGCGCCTGCACGGTTGCGCCCTTCTGGGACTCAAGTGCCCAGGTGAGGCGCATGGTTGATTGGAAGCGCGGACCATGGGCGTGCTTTGATCCATCGCACCGCGGGAGCCGCGAAGGGCTTCCGGAAACGGGCGCCCGGCGCCCGCGGTCGCGGCCGTCCGCTCGTCCCCCCAAGGGCCGTGTTCGTCCCTGAAGGGCGTCGGGGGGCCGCTCTCCCCCTTGTGAATATCCATATGAAGGGAAGTTCCATCATGAACTCCACCCCCCAGGTCGAGACCGTCGAGATCTCCGACGCCGAGCTCGACAACGTCTCCGGCGGCCTCTCCCTGAACGCCCTCGGCACCGTCACCGGCCTGGTGGACGGCGTCGCCCCGGTTTCCGGTCTGGTCAACACCGTTGTCGGCACCGTCGAGGGTGTCACCGGCCTGAACACCCAGCCGGTCACCAACCTGGTCGCCGGTCTCTGATCGCACCTCGTTGCCGCTGAGTCCCGGAGCCGGATCCCGGCCCCGGGGCTCTCGGGCGTTCCGGAACACCCACTCGTTCCGGACCATGTCCTCGTTCTGAAGCACCCTCTTCACCAGTGCCTCTCCCCTAGGTGAGGGAAGTTCCGTGCAGTTCCGCCAACAGGCCCTCGCCAAGCTCCAGTCACCGGAGGAGCTCGACCTCCCGGTGCGTTTCGCCCGTCCGCAGGGCTGGCTCGCGCTGTCCGTCTCGGTCGTCGTGATGGCGGCGGCCTCGGTGTGGGCGGTGACCGGTTCGGTCGCCTCCACGGTGAGCGCGCAGGCCATCCTCACCCACGGACAGGGCAGTTACATCCTGCAGAGCCCGGTCGCCGGGCAGGTCACCGCCGTCCTCGCCGAGCAGGGCGAGCGGCTGCCGACGAACTCCCCCGTCCTGAAGGTGCACACGAGCCAGGGCGACTCGGTCGTGCGCACGGTCGCCGCGGGCCGCATCAGCGCGCTCGCCGCGACCATCGGGCAGATCATCCAGACCGGTACGAACGTCGCCGCGGTGGAGAAGATCGCCCACACCTCGGACCCGCTGTACGCGACGGTCTACGTCCCCGCCGAGAACGCCTCGTCCATCCCCGCGAACGCCCCGGTCGACCTGACCGTGTCGTCGGTGTCGACACAGGAGTACGGCGTGCTGCGCGGCCATGTGAAGTCGGTGGACCGCGCCGCCCAGTCGGCGCAGTCGATCTCGGCGTTCCTCGGCGACAGCCAGCTCGGCGACCAGTTCACCAAGAAGGGCCGACCGGTGGCCGTACTGGTCCGGCTGGACCCGTCGCAGAAGACGAAGAGCGGCTACAAGTGGTCGTCGGCGGACGGGCCGCCGTTCAGGCTCGACTCCATGACCCTGGCCTCGGGTTCGATCCGGCTGGCCGACCAGCGACCCGTCGATTGGCTGCTCCCGTGACCACCGCCCAGGAGACCCGCGGCCGCCGGCGCGCCGCCCCGCCCAAGCGTCCGGTTCCCAAGGGCCGCGGCCGGACGGTCCGCACGCCCACCGTGCTCCAGATGGAGGCCGTCGAGTGCGGCGCCGCCTCTCTCTCCATGGTCCTCGGCCACTACGGCCGCCATGTTCCGCTGGAGGAGCTGCGCATCGCCTGCGGTGTCTCCCGGGACGGCTCGCGCGCCAGCAACCTGCTGAAGGCGGCCCGCAGTTACGGCCTCACCGCCAAGGGCATGCAGATGGACCTGGCCGCCCTCGCCGACGTGCAGGGGCCGGCGATCCTGTTCTGGGAGTTCAACCACTACGTCGTCTACGACGGCATGGGCCGCCGCTTCGGCCGCCGGGGCGTCTACATCAACGACCCCGCCAAGGGCCGCCGGTTCGTGCCCATGGAGGAGTTCGACGGCAGCTTCACCGGTGTCGTGCTGGTCCTGGAGCCGGGCGACGGCTTCGAGAAGGGCGGCCGCCGGCCCGGCGTCCTGGGTGCGATGCCGGCCCGGCTGCGCGGCACCGCCGGCACCATGCCCGCCGCCGTCCTGGCCAGCCTGCTCCTGGTGGTCGTGGGCGCGGCGGTACCCGCCCTCAGCCGCCAGTACATCGACCTGTTCCTCATCGGCGGCCAGACCTCGCTGCTCACCGTGCTGTTCGCCGCGATGGGCACCTGCGTCCTGCTCACCCTGGTGCTGACCTGGCTGCAGCAGGCGAACCTGCTGCACGGCCGGATCGTCTCCTCCACTCTCTCCAGCGCCCGCTTCCTGCGCCACCTGCTGCGCCTGCCGGTGACCTTCTTCTCCCAGCGCAGCCCGGCCGACCTGGTGCAGCGTCTCCAGTCCAACGACCAGGTCGCCGAGACCCTGGCCCGCGACCTCGCGGCGGCCGGCGTGGACGCGGTGGTCGTCGTCCTGTACGCGGTGCTCCTCTACACCTACGACGTCCAGCTCACCTTCCTCGGCATCGGCGTGGCCCTGCTGAACATCGTGGCGATGCGGTTCGTCGTACGGCTGCGCGCGACCCGGACCGCGAAGCTGCGCGCGGACACCGCCCGGCTCACCAACACCTCCTACACCGGCCTCCAGCTGATCGAGACGATGAAGGCGACCGGCGGCGAGGACGGCTACTTCCGCAGGTGGGCGGGGCAGCACGCGAGCACGCTTGAGGAGCAGCAGCGGCTCGGGGTGCCGAGCGCCTGGCTCGGGGTGGTGGCCCCGACGCTGGCCACCGTCAACAGCGCGCTGATCCTGTGGATCGGCGGCATGCGGGCGGTCGAGGGCGGCATCTCGGTCGGTCTCCTGGTCGCCTTCCAGTCCCTGGTCACCCGCTTCACCGCCCCGCTGACCCGGCTCAACGGCGTCGCGGGCCGCATCCAGGACTTCGCGGCCGACGTGGCCCGTCTCAAGGACGTGGAGAACTTCCAGGCGGACCCGATCTACGCCCGCCCCGGCGCGGGCGACTCCACCCGGCGGCTGCAGGGCCATGTCGAGCTGGAGAACATCAGTTTCGGCTACAGCCCGCTGGACAAGCCCCTGCTCACCGGCTTCGACCTGACGGTCGGCCCCGGCCGCCAGGTCGCCCTGGTGGGCGGCTCGGGCAGCGGCAAGTCCACCGTCTCCCGGCTGATCTCGGGACTGTACGCCCCCTGGGAGGGCGTGATCCGCATCGACGGGCAGCGCCTGGAGGACATCCCGCGCGGCGCACTGGCCGCCTCCGTCTCCTTCGTCGACCAGGACGTCTTCCTCTTCGAGGGGTCGGTGCGCGACAACGTGGCGCTGTGGGACCCGTCGGTCCCGGACGAGGCGGTGGTGGAGGCGCTGCGGGACGCGGCCCTGTACGACCTGGTGACGCGCCGGCCCGGCGGGATCCACAGCAGGGTCGAGCAGGACGGCCGCAACTTCTCCGGCGGCCAGCGCCAACGCCTCGAAATCGCGAGGGCGTTGGTGCGGCGGCCGAGCATCCTCGTCCTCGACGAGGTGACCAGCGCCCTGGACGCCGAGACCGAGCTGATCGTCATGGACAACCTGCGGCGCCGCGGCTGCGCCTGTGTCGTCATCGCGCACCGGCTGAGCACGGTGCGCGACAGCGACGAGATCGTCGTGCTCCAGCACGGCACGATCGTGGAGCGCGGGCGGCACGACGAGCTGGTGGCACACGGCGGGGCGTACGCCGCGCTGGTCAGGGAGCGATGAGATGACGACCGTGGACCAAGGCGACCTCGTACTCGGCGCGTTCGGCTCGCTGGGCGCCCGGATCGACTGCACCGGCTTCAACCGCCTCGACCTCGAAGGCCCGCAGACGCTGTGGCTGGTGGCGTCCGGCGCCCTGGACCTGTTCGCGGTCGACGCCGAACAGCAGGGGCACTGGCACCACCTTGGCCGCCTGGAGGCAGGTTCCCTGCTGCTCGGCCCGGTCACGGGGCCCCAGCACACCCTGGTGGCCCGCCCGTTGCGCGACTGCGTGGTCCACCGCATCGGCCTGCGCGAGCTCTACCAGCCCTCCCACACCCAGACCTGGTCCTACGACGAGTACGGCAACCCCCAGTACGTCCCGCCGGCCACCAGCCCCCTGGAGTACGCCCTCGCCCTCGGCGTCGGCCGCGGCCTTTCGATCCTCTTCCAGGCCCCGATGACCGCCAGTGAGCGGGCCGCGGCCCCGACCGACGACGACGTCTTCTGGATGCAGGTGCCGCCGGGCAGCGTGCAGTACGGCTCGCTGTACGGCGCGGAGGCGGCCGCCGACCTGCTGATGGACCCCGCGCTGTGGCAGAGCATGGTCGACCAGCAGTACCGGCTGCTGACCACCCTGGACCGGTGGATCGAGCAGCTGGAGCGCACCCACGAGACGCGTACGGCGGCCGGCATCAAGGCCGGTGAGGCGGTCCGCGCCCAAGCCGACCGCACGCTCCTCGCCTCCATAGGCAAGGCGGCCAAGCGCACCACGGCCGCCGACGCCGACGCCTCCTACGCGGCCTGCAGGCTGGTCGCCGAGGCCGCGGGCATCACCCTCGCGGAGCCCGCGCAGAGCGGCACCGAGAGCGACCGCATCGACCCGGTCGAACGGGTGGCCCTCGCCTCCCGGGTCCGTACCCGGGCGGTACGCCTGGACGGCCGCTGGTGGCGGGACAACGTCGGGCCGCTGGTCGGACACCGCGCCCTGTCCGGGGCGCCGGTCGCGCTGCTGTGGCGGCGCGGCGGCTACGTGGCCGTCCATCCGGCGACCGGGCGCGAGACCCCGATCGAGAAGGCGAACGCGGCGGAGTTCGAGCCGCGCGCGGTGATGTTCTACCGGCCGCTGCCCGACAAGGCGCTCAGCCCGCTCGGCCTGCTCCGCTTCAGCATGCACGGCACCCGCGGCGACCTCGGCGGTCTGCTCCTTGCCGGGCTGGTGACCGTGGCCATCGGCGCCCTGGTGCCGATCGCCACCGGCAAGGTGCTGGGCGACTACGTGCCGAAGGCCCAGACGAACCTGATCGTGCAGGTCTGCCTGGCGGTGATCGTCAGTGCCGTGGTGTCGGCCGCGTTCACGCTCCTGGAGAACCTGACCATCCTCCGTCTGGAGGGCCGCATCGAGGCGACCCTCCAACCGGCCGTCTGGGACCGGCTGCTGAGGCTGCCGACCAAGTTCTTCACCCAGCGCTCGACCGGTGAGCTGGCCAGCGCGGCGATGGGCGTCAGCGCGATGCGCCGGCTGCTCGCGGGGGTCGGTCCGGTGGTCGCCCAGTCGGTGACCGTCGGGGCGATGAACCTGGGCCTGCTGTTCTGGTACAGCGTGCCGATGGCGCTGGCGGCCATGGGCATGCTCGTCGTCATCGCCGCGCTGTTCCTGGGGCTCGGGCTGTGGCAGGTGCGCTGGCAGCGCCGCCTCGTGGTGCTCGGCAACAAGCTGAACAACCAGGCCTTCCAGACCCTGCGGGGCCTGCCCAAGCTGCGGGTGGCGGCGGCCGAGAACTACGCGTACGCGGCCTGGGCGGGCGAGTTCGCGCGCAGCCGCGAGCTCCAGCAGAAGGTGGGCCGGATCAAGAACCTCACCAGCGTGCTGGGCTCGGTCTACCTCCCGGTCTGCACCCTCCTGATGTTCATGCTGCTGGCGGGCCCGGCGAGGGGCGCCATGGACGCGGCGGCCTTCCTCACCTTCAACACGTCGGTGACGATGCTGCTCACCGCGGTCACCTCGCTGACCGGTTCCTTCGTGTCGGCGGTGGCCGCGCTCCCCCTCTTCGAGGAGATCAAGCCGGTCCTGGAAGCCGCCCCCGAGGTGCGCACCGCCAGCACCCGCCCCGGCCCGCTGTCCGGCGCCGTCGAGGCCCGCCGCCTCTCCTTCCGGTACACGGACGACGGTCCCCTGGTCCTGGACGACGTCTCCTTCGCCGTCCGCCCGGGCGAGTTCGTGGCGGTCGTCGGCCCCAGCGGCTGCGGCAAGTCGACGCTGCTGCGGTTGCTGATCGGCTTCGACAAGCCGGTCTCGGGGAGCGTGCTGTACGACGGCCAGGACCTGGGCGCCCTCGACCAGTCGGCGGTCCGCCGCCAGTGCGGGGTGGTGCTCCAGCACGCGCAGCCGTTCACCGGCTCGATCCTGGACGTCATCTGCGGCACCGAGCCGTACACCCCCGAGGAGGCGATGGCGGCGGCCGAGATGGCGGGGCTGGCCGAGGACATCAAACGGATGCCGATGGGGCTGCACACGATCGTCGCCGGGAGCGGCGCGATCTCGGGCGGCCAGCGGCAGCGGCTGATGATCGCCCAGGCGCTGATCCGGCGGCCTCGCATCCTGTTCTTCGACGAGGCGACGAGTGCGCTCGACAACGACACCCAGCGCATGGTCATCGAGAGCACCCGCAAGCTGAACGCCACCCGGATCGTGATCGCCCACCGGCTGTCCACGGTCCTGGACGCCGACCGGGTGATCGTGATGGAAGACGGCAAGGTCGCCCAGCAGGGGCCGCCGGCCCAGCTGCTCGCCGACACCGGCGGCCGGCTGCACGAGCTGGTGCGGCGGCAGCTGGCCTGACGGGTCAGGCGCCGGGGATGGGGGCGCCGGAGGGCAGGCCGGCGTCGAGATAGCCCTGGTAGTACTCCTTCCAGAGCGCGCTGACGCCGGCGTGCGGGCCCTGGAAACGCTCGCCGCGGGCCTTGGCGTCGAGGGCGGCGAGGCAGACCTCCCAGCCGGCGCTGTTGCGGGCGGCGGTGTTCTCCTCGCCCAGGACATGGGTGAGGGTGAAGCGGGTCCCGTCGGGCCCGGCGTCCTCCAGGTCGAAGCGGATCTCGTCGCCGCCCCAGTCGAAGGTCAGGTTCCGGGGCGGGTCGACGGCGAGCACGGTGCCGTGCGACTCGGGCATGTTCGGGTCGCCGGTGAACTTGACGGCACCGCCGGGGCGCAGGTCGAACTCGGCACGGGAGGGGAACCACTCGGCGAGTTCGTCGGGGTCGGTGACGAAGTGCCAGACGCGGTCGACGGGGTGGCCGTAGACGCAGCTGAAGCGGACGGCGGGGCGGCCGTCGTCGAGGGTGACGTAGGTGCCGGTGAGTTCGGCGGGCATGGGGATCAGTCCTTCGCCTTCGAAGCGGTGTCTTTCGGGTCGTCCGTCGTCTCGTCGAGGCGGCGCCCCAGAGCGTCCAGGCTGCTGTTCCACAGCCGGCGGTAGGGAGCCAGCCAGGCGTCGAGTTCGGCGATGGGTGACGGGTCCAGGGCGTAGACGCGGCGCTGCGCGTCCTGCCGCACCCGGACCAGGCCCGCCTCGCGCAGCACTTTGAGGTGCTTGGAGGTGCCCGGCTGGCTGAGGCCGCAGGCGTCCACGATCTCGCCGACGGGGCGTGGGCGGGTGAGGAGGAGGCCGACTATGGCGCGTCGGTGGGGGTCGGCCAGAGCGGTCCAGAGAGTGTCGGCGGACATGGTTCCAATATGCTCCCCTGGTTATATTCCCGTCAAGGAATATAAGGCCTTCGACGCAGTGGAGCTGCAGGCCGTTCACCACGACCACCCCGTCGACCATGATCGACCCACACCCCCAGCGAAACGTTGCCGTTTCGCTGAAAGTGGTCTAGGCTCGATGTGTACGAAACCGTTTCGTTCGCGGTTCTGTAGGCGCCGTGGCAAGGAAACGGCTTCTTGGTAAATCCCGAACGACTTCCCTGGAGTGGTTCTCGCATGTCTGAGAAGACTTTGACCGACGACGTCCGCGTCGGTACCGAGGAGGCCCCACCGGCCGCCTCCCCCAAGCGGTGGTGGATCCTCGGGGTCATCGCCGTCGCCCAGCTGATGGTGGTGCTCGACGCCACCATCGTGAACATCGCCCTCCCGTCCGCCCAGGCCGACCTCGGGTTCTCCGACGGCAACCGGCAGTGGATCGTCACCGCGTACGCCCTCAGCTTCGCGTCCCTGCTGCTGCTCGGCGGACGGATCGCCGACCTGTTCGGCCGCAAGACCGCCTTCCTCATAGGAGTCGTCGGCTTCGCCGCCGTGTCGGCGCTGGGCGGTGCCGCCAACGGCTTCGGGATGCTGGTCACCGCACGCGCCCTGCAGGGTGCCTTCGGCGCGCTGCTCGCCCCGACCGCGCTCTCGCTGCTCAACACGACGTTCACCGACGCCCGTGAGCGGGCCCGGGCGTTCAGTGTCTACGGTGCCATCGCCGGTGCCGGCGGCGCGGTGGGCCTGCTGCTCGGCGGTGTCCTCACCGACACGTTCGACTGGCGCTCGACCCTGTACGTGAACGTCGCGATCGCCGTCGTCGCCTTCGCGGGCGGTCTGGCACTGCTGCACAACCACCGTGACGCCGGGAACTCCAAGCTGGACGTGCCGGGCACGGTCCTCGTCGCGGCCGGTCTGTTCTCGCTGGTCTACGGCTTCTCCAACGCCGAGACGCACGACTGGGGTTCGCCGCTGACCTGGGGCTTCCTGATCGCCGGCGTGGGGCTGCTGGCGGCCTTCGCCTGGTGGCAGACCAAGGCCAAGTACCCGCTGCTGCCGCTGGGCATCCTGCTGGACCGCAACCGCGCGGCCTCGTTCCTCGCCGTGCTGATCTCCGCGGGCGGCATGTTCGGCGTGTTCCTCTTCCTCACCTACTACCTGCAGCTGAACCTCGGCTTCAGCCCGACGAAGACCGGAGTGGCGTTCCTGCCGATGATCGGCGGGCTGATGGTGACGGCACAGATCGGTACCCAGGTCCTGGTGCCGCGGCTCGGACCGAAGGTGGTCATCCCGCTGGGCTTCGCGGTCTCCGCGGCCGGCATGGCCTGGCTGACCGGGATCGGCGTCGGCTCCAGCTACCTCAGCGCGGTGCTGCCGCAGCTGATCATCACCGGCCTCGGCCTCGGCCTGGTCATGCCGGCCGCCATGCAGCTGGGCACGGGCGGGGTGACGGCCGACGAGGCGGGTGTCGCGTCGGCGACGGTCAACGCCATGCAGCAGGTGGGCGGTTCGATCGGTACGGCGCTGCTCAACACGCTCGCGGCGAGCGCGGCGACGGACTACCTGGCCGGGAAGGACGCGACCAGCAAGCTGGTGCAGGCACAGGCCACGATCGAGAGCTACACGACCGCGTTCTGGTGGTCGGCCGGGATGTACGCGGCCGGCGCGGTCATCGCCTTCCTGTTGTTCCGCAAGGGGGTGCCGCAGCAGGACGCCGACGCGGCGCCGGTCGTTCACATGTAACTGCCGCAGAGCCGCAGGGACTGAGGGGCCGCCGTCAGCAGGGAGACGGTGGCCCCTCACCGTTGTCGTCCGCGGGTGCGTTGTGGCTGGTCGCGCCCACGCGGCGGAGCCGCACATCAATGCAGGCCCGCGCCCCTGTCGGGGCACGTCGAGTCAAGCCAATTCAGAGAAATTCACCCGGTTGAGTGGACCTGATCTTGCATTGCCCGCATCAGGGATGGCAGGCGCTCCCGGCGGGTAACAACCGGGCCCGTATCCGCCCCAGCGAGGTGGAGCTCTGAGATGACGCCGGAAGCCGTGGACCCAGGGCTGCCCGCCGCCAACTCCTGTGCGCGCAGCCGCCGCAGCGGGGCCTTCGTCGTCGTCGAGGTCTTCGGTGAGGTCGACATCGCCACCGAGGAGCTGCTCGCCGAGCATCTGCTCGCGGTGACCACCGGACCCGAGCCCGATGTGCTCGTCGATCTGCGGCGGCTGGAGTTTCTCGACTGTTCGGGGCTGCGGGTGCTGTGCCGGGCCGAGGCGCGGGCCAGGGAGCGGGGCGGGCGGCTGCGGCTGGTGTGCGAAGGGCCCCGGATCCCCCGGCTGTTACGGGCCTCGGGGCTGCTGGGGCGTTTTCCGCCGCTCCCCGGCATTCCCCGGGACGGGAACGCCGGGGAGCGGCGGTGATGCCGGGGGTCGGACGGGCAGCCCCACACCACCCGTCCGCCCCCCGGTGCGAGATCGCAGGTTCCCCGCTCCGGAGGCCGCACTCCCCAGTTGCGGACCTGTCCGGCAGTCACGAGGACCGTGCGATCCCGGGCTCAGAAGGCGAAGACGTTCGTCCCGTAGGCGTCCCTCATGCACTGGTTGCCGAAGGTGCGCTCGTAGGAGACGCGCTTGCCCTGCCAGACGCCCTCGACCGTGACCACGACGGGATCGTAGAGCTTGGTGCACCACACGTCGGTTCTGGGCGCGAGGCCATTGAGGTCACCGCCGGCGCCGCGCAGTTCGGCGCAGGCCTCGGCGGCGGCCGGGTGGGTGCCGGAGGCGCTCGGGGCGCAGTTCAGGGTGACGGCGCGCTCGGGCGTGGCGGTGGCCGCGTCTGTGCCGTGGCCGGTGGTGAGCACCAGGGCCGAGGGGGCGTAGAGCGAGCTCGGGGCGGCGACGGCGGCCCCCGTCAGGGGTCCGCAGACGGCGGCGGCCGTGAGGCCGAGGGTCGCTGCCCAGCGCGCGGTGGTTCGCATTGTGTGCATCCTTCCGCTCGATTCGACGGGTGCCGCCCTCGGCCCGGTGGGTGCCGGGGGCGGCGGGCGCCACTCTGCCGAGTCCGCCGCCGAAACACACATCGAACCCACAGGTTTCAGTAACCTTGCGTATTGAATCAGTGGCGTGAAGTCACGGAATTCGAACGCGTCGACCGCTCAACGGAGCGGTTCTTGATCGCTGGATGCGGCCAGATGGCCTGATCTCATCGCCTCGTTAATCGTCCTGAAACATTCCGCTTCCGCTGTCGGCGGACTTCCCGGCAAGCCCTTGCCTCTGTGCCGCAACGGAGTAATCGTCATTACATGATTACTCAAGAGCAACGAGACAAGCTCCGCGGCTGGTTCGCCGGCCGCCTGCCCGACGACCTCTTCGAGGAACTGGTCGAGGTGACGGTCGACCGCGAGGAGGTCACCGTCATCGGGCGCATCCCCGGCCCCAAGCTGGCGGACGACGTGTCGGACGCCGAGCGGGAGGCGGCCGTACAGGGCCGGATCCAGGAGTTCCGGGAGCGCACCCGGGAGGGCCGGATGGCCGTGGCCAGGGAGGCGGAGCACCAGTTCCGGCGCAAGGTCTCCTGGGGCGTGGAGTGTGCCGGGCAGCGGGCACTGTTCACGCATGTGGCCGCGCCGGTGATGACCCGGCTGCGCCAGCCCGAGCGCGAGGTCCTGGACACCCTGATCGCCGGCGGTGTGGCGCGCAGCCGCAGCGAGGCGCTGGCCTGGTGCGTGCGACTCGTCCAGCGGCACACCGACGACTGGCTGACCGAACTGCGTGATTCCCTGGAGCACGTGGAGCGGGTCCGGGCCCAGGGCCCGGACACCGACCAGACCTGAACCGGCCGCTCGGCAGCGCGCCCGAAGGGGCGCTGGGAGTACCCCCGGCCGAAGCCTGGGGGAGGAACTGCGCGACCAGCCACGACGGCCGCGGACGAACGACGGCACGTCCCGCGGAGCGCCTAGTGGCCGGCCAGTTCCGCCGGCTGTGCCGACGGGCCCCCGGTCCCGGCGATGGAGAGTGAGCCACGGCTCTGGGAGGGTGCCGGGCTGTCGGTCAGCCAGTGCTGGCCGCTGGTGTGGTCGCGGACCTTGACCACGATGTCGGAGCCGGGGTCCACCCCGCCCGTCGAGAGGGCGAGGGTCTCGTCCCAGCGGGGCAGCAACTCGCCCTGGACGGTGAGGTCGTAGCGCACGTCCTCGCCGCGCTCGGCGCCCTCCGCGGCACAGGTACCGACGATGACCACCCCGGCGTCCGCGTGCGAGTCCAGGCACAGGTCCTGGCCGGCCGCGCTGCGCAGCTCGCCGTCGCTCTCGTACGTCCACTGCTGGGTCGAGGCCGTGGAGCACACCGCGAGCACGACGCTCGCCCCGGCCTTCGGGTCGCCGTTGATGTCCAGGCAGAGCTGGGCGGCGGCGTTGCGCAGCCGGGTCGTGTGGTCGGCGGCGGGCAGCCCGGCCGTGCCGGAGGTGGGCGTCGCCTCGGGCTCGGAGTCGCCGGGCACCAGGCCCGCGGTGGCGACGGCGTCGCTGCCGTCACCGCCGCCGGACAGCGTGCTGACGGCGAGCACGGAGGCGAGCAGGCCCGCGCCGGCCACGCCGACACTGGTCAGCAGCGTCTTCGACGACCAGGAGCCGGGCGGACGGCGCACCTGCACGGGGATGCGGGCGAGGATCCGGGTCCGGGCCGTCGCGCGCCGGCGGCCGCCTCCTCCGGCACGCCGGGCGGCGGCGCGGGTGAGGGGAACCTCCGTACCGCCCTTGCGCCCCGGGCGCGTGTCGAGGTAGCGGCGGGCTCCCCAGCCGAGCACCGCCTCGACCAGCAGCACACCCAGTCCGCCCTCGACATGGCCGAGTTGCTCGGCGGCGGCCCTGCAGTACGGGCACTCCGCCAGATGCTCCTGAACGTCCGGCAGCAGGGCACCGCCGCGGCGGATCGGCACGTCCAGCAGTCGGTTGTAGTAGCGGCACTCCTGGGACGGCGCGAGTTCGCGGTGGGCGCGGACACAGCCCTCGCGGAATTTCTCCCGCGCGTCTTCGAGAGCCGCCGATGCGGTTGCCGTGTCCATGCCCAACAGACCGGCCGGTACGGTTATCGGTTCGGCCTCCACCTCGGCATGCCAGAGCAGGCTCTGGGCGAGCGCCGGAAGGCCCAGGAATGAACGCTCCGCGAGGGCGCGGTTTTCCGGGGTCATGGACTTCGTGGCGCGCATACCGCGGCCGCCGGCGGGTTTCCCGAGGTCCGGAAGAACCTCCGCTATTCGGTCCTCCACGGCCCAGTTGGCGACCGTGTCGCGGACGGAGACCAGCAGGCGCGGCCGGATCGCGTCGGCCGTCTCGCCGAGGGCCACCCGGTCCAGGACCTGATGGAAGGCGGCGGCCGCGACCATGTGCGCGACAGGCCCGGAGGCGGCCAGGCAGATGACCGCGTATTCCTGAACGGGCCGCCAGTGCCTGGCCATGAGCAGCGCGGCGGACCGGGAGGCCTCGATGTCCGATCCGGCTCGCAGCGGGGCGGCGAGGGACTCGTCGGACTCCCCCGCACCACCGCCCGGCGGCGGATAGGAAGGGCGAGGCGGGTGGGGGGTGGGCACGGAGCGGATTCCTTTGGTGCGGTGGTGCGTACCTCTTCGGTGCGCCTGCGGGGAGCGGGAATTCGCCGACACGGTGTCGGTACGGTGTCGGTCGCGTTCCTCAACTACCGAATTGGACCAGGCCATTACCCCGCGCGGGCATTCACCCTCGCACAAGTCTCACACAAGCAACAAGGCACCCGTACAACATCGACAGCATTGACAGAAAGTCAGAAAGGCGGCGGTGGCTATTGCCCCTTCATGGCCGCATTCACCATTCCGCGCGCCCCGTGTGAACCGTGTGCCCGCACCGGTCCCGCGCGCACGCTCCCGGCCCGCCCGCACGGGTGGTCCACTGATGACCGGCCCTCCTCACGAGGCCCCGTGCGGAACGGCGGCTCTTCCGCACGAAACAGGCCGCCGGCCCCGTTCCTCCCGCCCTCGGCCGGCGGCCGCGGGGGCGGCTCTGCCTGCACGTCCGGGCGGGTGTCAGAGCTGCCAGGAACGGAGCCGGTCCGCCGCGGCGTAGACGTCGGCCTTGCCGCTCATCAGGTCGCGGGCGAGGTCGACGAGGGCGCCGTACGGCGGGTCGATGCCGACATCGCTGACGTACATGTAGGCCACGGCGGTCGCGCAGGCGAACCGGGCGTTGGCCGAAGGCAGCGGCTTGAGCAGGGCGAGGGTGTGCAGCAGGGCCGCGGCCCGCCAGGCGGCGTCGGAGTCCACGCCGAGCCGGGGCGGGTCGACCCGGTGCCGGGCGACGGCGGCGACCAGCGCGGAGAAGTCGTTGATGGTGGGCTGCTCGGGCAGGACTTCCTCGTGGCGCTGGAGCAGCCAGGACACGTCGATGTGGATGACCGGCGGCATGGGTCAGGCGGCCTCGCCCTTCGCGGGCGGCTCGTCGTCCGGGAACGCGGCGGCGAACTCGGCGGCGTGGGCCGCGAAGAAGCGGCGGAACTCCTCCGCCCCCTCCTGCAGGGCCCGGTGCCGGGCAATGTCGGCGGCGGCTGCCTCACGGACCAGGGCCTTCATCGACGTACCGCGCTCCTTGGCTATCTGCCTGAGGTCCTCAAGTTCGCGGTCGCTGAACTCCACGTTGAGAGCTGGCATGCCCTTCACGGTACCGCGAGGGTACTCCACCGTAAATACCCGCAGGTCACAACGGACTCGCCACGGTACCTGCGGGGCCTCAGGGCCATGTCCGTTTTCCGCCGGTCATCCGCCCGGCACGGCGACAGACTCGGTGTCACGACGTCATGAGAACTCACGGGATCTCCCGAGAGAGTCCCGAGACTTCCGAAAGCGAGGAATCCGATGGACGTGTACACCGTGTACGACAGCCCGCTGGGCGAGCTGCGCCTGACCGGCGCGGAGTCGGCCGACGGTTTCGTCCTCACGTCACTGTCCCTGCCGGGGCGGCGCCACGCCGACGCCGTCCGCGCCGACCGCCCGTTCGCCGAGGCCGTGCGTCAGCTGAACGCCTACTTCAGCGGGCGGCGCACCCGCTTCGACCTGCCGTGCGCCGCCCGGGGCACGGAATTCCAGCAACGTGTGTGGCGGGCACTCGACGACATCCCGTACGGCACCACGACGACGTACGGCGAACTGGCCGCACGGCTGGGCGTGCCCCGGACCGAGATCCGGGCGGTGGGCGCGGCGATCGGCGCCAACCCCCTGCTCGTGATCCGGCCCTGCCATCGCGTGATCGGCGCCGACGGCTCGATGCGCGGGTACGCGGGCGGGGTCGAAAACAAGGTACGGCTGCTCACGCACGAGGGCGCGCTGCAGCCGATGCTCGGCTGAGCGACATGCTCTGTCCGCGGCTGCTGCCCCTCGCCCGGGACGGGGCGGCCCGCCGGGACCGCACACCGCCTCAGCCGCCTCAGCCGCCTCAGGTGTCGAGGCGGCTGATCCGTACCGCGCCCGAGGTCTGTCCCGGGTGGGCGCTGGTCAGGGTGAGCCGGATCCTGGAGCCGCGTGCCGCGCTGAACGTGATGACGGTCGGGGTGTCCGAGGCGGTTGCCCAGTCCACCGCCGTACCCTGCACCGCCCGGTACGCCGTGCCGTCCCAGACGGCCACCTCGACCGAGGCGGGGAGGGCGTGGCCGGCGTCCACGGTGAAGGAGACCTCCACCCGGTCGAAGGTGCGGGTGCGCCCGTGGTCGACCGACACCCAGTCCGCGGTCCGGGCACCGCCGAAGGCGGGCAGCAGGGCGGTGGCCGACTTGGCGAAGCCGTTGGACCAGCCGGTGGCCGGGTCGCCGTCGAGCATGGCGGCCGGGAGCGTGTCCGGGCGGCCGGAGTAACTGGCGTCCCCGTACGGGTAGTCCGGCGGGGACGGGTAATCCGGGCCGAAGTCGGGGGCGGGGGTGCTCGCCGCGGTGCGGGCCGGGGTGGTGTGCACGGTGGCTGTGCCCTTGCGCAGGCCGGCCACCCGCGCGGTCACCTTGAGGCCTCCGGGCTTCGTACCGGAGCGGACGACGGCGAGTGCCTTGCCGTGGAAGGCGGTCCGGGTGCTGGCCTGGTAGCGCTCGGCGCTCTCCTCACGGCCGTTGTCGAGCCCGGCGAGCGAGCCGCCGGTCACCGCGAAGGAGATGAGGTCCTCGGCGTCGGGCACCACCACGCCGTGCGCGTCGACGATCTCGGCGGTGACGAAGACCAGCGAACGTCCGTCGGCGGCCAGGGAGTCGCGGTCGGGGGTGAGACGGACGGCGTGCGGGGCGCCTGCGGTGCGCAGGACGTCGGTCGCGACCACCTTGCCGTCGCGTCGGGCCACTGCTTTCAACTCGCCCGGCCGGTACGGCACTTTCCAGGTCAGGTGCAGTTTGCCCGCGCTGCCGTTGGGGCTGGTGTAGCTGCCCGGGTAGGGGCCGGTGGTGAAGGTCTTGTCGTCGCCGGTGGCCTCGGTGGTCTCCAGGTAGGTGCGGCCGTCGGTGGTCTTCTTGGTGTCGAACTCCCGTACCCCCAGGGACGTTCCGTTCAGGAACAGCTCGACGGAGGGCACGTTGGCGTACGCCCACACCTCGACCGTGTCCCCCTCCTCGTGGTTCCAGCTCATCGGCAGCAGGTGCACCATCGGCTCGCTCACCCACTGGCTGCGGAAGAGGTGGTACATGTCCTTCGGGAAGCCGGCCGTGTCGACGGCGCCGAAGAAGGACGACTTCACCGGGAACACGTCGTACGGCGTCGGCTCGCCGATGTAGTCGATGCCCGACCACAGGAACTGGCCCGCGAACCACTGCCGGTCCCGGTCCTTCTTGTGGCCGTACTCGCCGCTCATCGTCCAGGAGGCGAGGTTGTTGTCGTAGGACGAGGTAGCGCGGCGGCCCGGGGTGTGGTTCTCCCCGGTGTTGAGGTGTTCCGGCTCCTGGTACGTGCCGCGGGTCGAGGTCTCCGAGGAGGACTCGGACTCGAAGAGGAACAGGTGCGGGTAGGCCGCGTGCAGCGCGTCCACGGACTTGGCGGTGTTGTAGTTGAGGCCGAGTCCGTCGAGCTTGGCCAGCATCAGGTCGGCGGCGGAGCCCTGCTTGGGCACGCCGCGGTACTTGTCGGAGCCGATCACCAGGGGGCGGGTGTCGTCGGCGGCCCGGACGGCGGCGATGATCCGGTCGGCCATGGCGAGGCCGGCGATGGAGGTGGAGTCGGGGATCTCGTTGCCGATGGACCACAGGACGACGGCGGGCGAGTTGCGGGCGGCGAGGACCATCTCGGTGGCGTCGGCCTCGCACCACTCGTCGAAGAAGCGGCCGTAGTCGTACTTGGTCTTGCCGGTCTTCCAGCAGTCGAAGGCCTCCACCATCATCACGATGCCCAGTTCCTCGCAGACCTCGATCATCTGCGGCGAGGGCGGGTTGTGCGAGGTGCGGAAGGCGTTGACGCCCATCGACTTCATGACGGTCATCTGTCTGCGCACCGCGTCGGCGCTGATCGCCGCGCCGAGGGCACCCTGGTCGTGGTGGAGGTCGACGCCCTTGATCTTGGTGGGCACGCCGTTGAGGGAGAAGCCCTCGTCGGGGTCGAACCGGTAGCTGCGGACGCCGAAGACCGTGCGGTAGGTGTCGGTGGTGGTGCCGCCGACCCGGAGTTCGGTGTGCAGGGTGTAGCGGTGCGGGGCCTCGGCCGCCCACAACTTCGGCTTCCCGACGGTCAGTTCGTGGGTCGCGGTGGTCCCGCCGGAACCGGTCACGGTGACCGTGGAGGACGTGCGGGCGACCGTGCGGCCGTCGGAGTCGGCGATCCGGGACAGGACCGTCACGTCCGCGCCCGCACCGGACGCGTCGACCACGGCCGTGCGCACCCGCACCACCGCCCGCTCGGCGCTGACGTCCGGGGTGGTGACGTACGTCCCCCAGCGCGCCACGTGCACCGGCTCGGTCACCACCAGGCGGGCCTCGCGGTAGATGCCGCTGCCCGAGTACCAGCGGCTGCTGGGCAGTTGGTTCTGCACCTTGACCGCGATCACGTTCTCGGTGCTGCCGTCGGTGTGCAGCAGGTCGGTGAGGTCGAAGGCGAAGCCGGTGTAGCCGTAGGGGTGGCGGCCGGCCTCGGTGCCGTTGCAGTAGACGTACGAGTCCATGTAGACGCCGTCGAACTCCACCGAGATCCGCTTGCCGGCGTAGCCGGGCGGCAGGGTGAAGGCGAGCCGGTACCAGCCGAGGCCGCCCGGGAAGAAGCCGGTGCCGCTGGTGGTGCCGTGGTCGGTGGTGGGGGTCTGCTCGATGCTCCAGTCGTGCGGTACGGCGACCTGACGCCAGGCCGAGTCGTCGTACCCGGGGTCGGCGGCGTCCGCGTAGGCGCCGGTCGGGTCGGTGATCCCGCCCGGGTTGACCAGCGCGAACCGCCAGCCGTCCCGCAGGGCGACCGTGCGGCGGCCGGTGACCTGCGAGGACGTACCCCCGTCCGGGGCCGCCCAGGCGCCCGGGGCACCCAGCAGGGCGCCGGCCGTCGGGGCTGCCGTGGCGGCTGCCAGAACCGATCTGCGTGTGACCGTCATGGTGCGGCTCTCCCTCATCAGGGCCCAGAACTACTCACAACTGATCGTGAACAAACAGATTCTGACGGGGTGACACGTGTCCCCGTCAAGGGTCCGGAACCCTCCGCCCACCTCTTTCGTCCCGTCGGCCGGTCCCCGTTCGGCACCCCGGACAGGGCCCGGCCCCGGCCGACCGGCCACCGCCGCTTGCCGGTCGCGAGGGGGTCCGAAGCACTACGCTGAACACGAGTGGTGCACCTGTTGACTGTGAGTGTGCGCTTGGGAGTGGCGAGATGAGCCGGGTCTATCCCTTCGACGATGCGGCGACGGCCCGGGCTGTCATCGACGAGGAAGGCACACTGACCGAGTGGAGCGAGGGCGCGCGGCGGCTCCTCGGCCACCCGGCCGAGGAGGTCGTGGGCCGGCCCGCGGCGGTGCTGCTCGCGGCGGACGTCACACCCGGCGCGCCCGTCGGCGCCCGCTGGGACGGCACCCTCGGACTCCGCCACCGGGACGGCCGTACGATCCCGGTCTGGCTGCTCGCCCACCACACCCCGGCACACGACGGACGGCCCGGCCACTGGCTGGTGGTCTCCCCGCTGGACGGCGGCGGACCGCGCACCCCGGACGATCCGCTGGCGACGGCCGCGCTGACGCAGTCGCCGTGTGCCATCGCGGTCTACGACGACCAGCTCAGGCTGCGCCGGATGAACGACGCGATGGCACAGGTCATCGGGCTGCCCGAGGAGCGGGTCCAGGGGCTCAGGGTCACCGAGATCGGCGGCAAGCCGGAGAGCGGGAACCTGGAGCGGAACATGCTCCGGGTGCTGGCCTCGGGCCGTCCGCTGGACGTGCAGACGTACATGCGGACCGGCGGCGAGGACCGGGCGCACGCCTGGCTGGCCCGGATGGCGCCGGTCACCGACGCCGCCGGGCGGGTGTGGGGCGTGAGCCTGGCCGCCCACGACTTCACCGAGAACTACCAGGCCAGGGAGCGGCTCCAACTGGTCAACGCGGCGAGCGTGCGGATCGGCAGCACCCTCGACGTCACCCGTACGGCTCAGGAGCTGGCGGACGTCTGCGTCCCGGCCCTCGCCGACCTGGTCACCGTCGACCTGCTGGATCCGCCGGAGCACGGCGGCGACCTCCCGGCCCGGCTGAGCGCGCCGGTCACCCTGCGCCGCATCGCGCACCAGTCCGTGCTCCCCGGCGTCCCCGAGGCGGTCCTCAAGCCCGGGCAGACCGAGGTCTACCCGGCCTCCTCACCGCAGGCCGACTCGCTGACCGCGGGGCACACGATCGTGGCCTCGGTGACCTCCGGCGAGCTGGACCAGTGGCTGTCCTGGAACAAGCGCCGAGGAGAGCGGGCGCGCGAGTTCGGCGTGCACTCCTCGATGTCCGTGCCGATCCAGGCCCGCGGCACCACCCTGGGCGTCGCGGTGTTCCGGCGGCACCGGCGGCTCGACCCGTTCGGCCCGGACGACGTGCTGCTCGCCGAGGAGATCACGGCCCGGGCCGCCGTCTGCATCGACAACGCCCGCCGCTACTCGCGCGAGCGCGAGACCGCCCTGGCCCTGCAGCGCAGTCTGCTGCCGCGGACGCTGCCCCGGACCGCCGCCCTGCAGGCCGCGTCCCGCTACCTGCCGGCGGCGCGGGCCGGGGTGGGCGGCGACTGGTTCGACGTGATCCCGCTGTCCGGGCTGCGGGTCGCCATGGTCGTGGGGGACGTCGTCGGCCACGGCGTGCAGGCCTCGGCGACCATGGGCCGGCTGCGGACCGCCGTGCGCACCCTGGCCGACATCGACCTGGCCCCGGACGAGCTGCTCACCCACCTCGACGACCTGGTGCTCCGGCTCTCGGCGGAGCACGGCGGCGAGGGCAGCCCCGGCGAGGTCGGCGCGACCTGCCTGTACGCCGTCTACGACCCGGTCTCCCGGCGCTGCACACTGGCCCGTGCCGGGCACCCGCCGCCCGTTCTGGTGCGCCCGGGCCAGCGCCCGAGCCGGCTGGACCTGCCCGCCGGTCCCCCGCTGGGCCTGGGCGGGCTGCCGTTCGAGTCGGCCGAGGTGACGCTGGCCGAGGGCACGGTGCTCGCGATGTTCACGGACGGACTGATCACCTCCCGGCACCGGGACCCGGACACCGGCCGCCGGCTCCTGCACGAGGCGCTGGCGGCGTACAGCGACTCCCTGGACGAGACCTGCGACCGGATCCTGCACGCCCTGCTGCCGTCGGGCGGCGCGGCCGACGACGTGGCCCTGCTGCTGGCCCGCACCCAGGGCCTGCCGCCGACCCGGGTGGCGTCCTGGGACATCCCCGCCGACCCCGCCCTGGTCGCGCCGATCCGCAAGCAGGTCGTCGAGCAGCTCGACGTGTGGAACCTGAGCATGGCCGCCTTCACGGCGGAGTTGGTGGTCAGCGAGCTGGTCACCAACGCCATCCGCTACGGCGCCCACCCCATCGGGCTCCGCCTGATCCACGACACGACCACGCTGATCTGCGAGGTCTCCGACACCAGCCACACGGCCCCGCACCTGCGCCGGGCCAAGACCTGGGACGAGGGCGGCCGGGGCCTGCTGCTGGTGGCCCAGCTGACCCAGCGCTGGGGCACCAGGCACACCGGGGAGGGCAAGACGATCTGGGCCGAGCTGTCCCTCTTCGAGGACGAGCTCCCCTGAGTGCTCAGCGCTTCGCTGGGAGTGCCGCGTCATGTCGTCGGTCGGCTGCGGCGCCGTTGTGGCTTGTCGCGCCCACGCGGCGGTAGCCGCACATGCAATACAGCCCCGCGCCCCTTGCGGGGCGCTGCTGAACCGTCGCTGTCAGACGGTCGCTGCGGACAGGTGCTCGTGGACCGCGCGCCAGTCCTCGCCGCCGACGCGGTGGAAGACGATGGTCTCGCGTTCATGCAGTACTTCTTCCCCGGCCGTGGTGGAGACCCGGGTGGTCACCGCGTGGGTGAACACGGCCGTGTCGCCGAAGAGCTGGAGGCGGCGGTCGTCCGAGTCGCAGGCGAGGACGCGGAAGCCGTCCTCCTCGCTCCACCGCTGCCACAGGTCGCGGTACTCCTGGGTGGAGTCCAGGCGCCGGCCGGTGGTGTGGAAGACGAAGGTGGCGTCGGCGGCGAAGGCGTCGAAGTAGTCGTCGGTGCGGCCCTCGGCGAAGGCGGCGATCAGGGCGTCCGCCGCGGCGAGGGCGGTGTCGTGGTCGTTGCTCAAGGCTTCGGCTCCGAGATCCGGGCCACGGCCCGGACGGGTGCGCCGTCCGCGCCGGGCAGGTGCAGGGGGAAGAGACTGACGTGGACGTCGTGGCCGGTGTGCTGGGCGTCCAGGACCTCGGCGAGGTTGGTGAGGTTCTCGGCGATGACGGCGTCCGCGCCGCACAGGATGCGGTGGGCGGGCAGGGTCTCGCCCGGGGTGGGGTCGACGCTGAGGGCGTCGATGCCGACGGTGTGAATGCCGCGGGCGACGAGGAGGGCGGCCGCCTTCTCGGTCAGGTAGGGGTGGTCGTGGTAGGCGTCGGTGCCCCAGTGCGCGGACCAGCCGGTGGCGATCAGCACGATCCGGTCCGCCGGGACGCGGGCGAGCAGGTCGGTCCCGATGGCCGCCCGGGGCGCCAGGCCCCGGGCGTCGACGACGTGGGCCGGACCGTCGAACCGGTTCAGCGGCAACTGGTCCAGCGTGGGCAGGCCGTCCTCGATGTGGGACGGGGCGTCCACGTGGGTGCCGGACTGCGAACCCATGTGCACCTGAAGGACGTTGACCCCGTCCCGCGCCACGGTGAGCGCGGGCCGGATGTCCACCTCCGGGTCGCCGGGGTAGACCGGCATGCCGGTGCGCAGCGGCACGGACAGGTCGATCAGGCGCATCCCGCTCACACCTCCGCCGGCTCGGGGACCGCGACGGGGGCGCCGTCGGCGGCGGTGATCGGCGGCACCGGAGAGTCGACGGCGCGCACCAGCCGCGGGCCCTCGGGACCGAAGACGGCGCGGGGCTCGGGGAAGAACCACAGCAGGGCCAGGTAGAGGATCGCGGCGAGCCCCAGTCCGACGGGCAGGGAGATGTCCACGCCGCCCGCGAGGTCGCCGAGGGCGCCGACGAACTGGCCGGGGAGGTTGACGAACTGGACCGCGAGCAGGGCGGAGGCCAGCCAGGCGCTCATGCCGCGCCAGTTCCAGCCGTGCGTGAACCAGTAACGTCCGCCCCGCTGGCGGCGGTTGAAGACCTGGAGCGAGTCCGGGTCGTACCAGCCGCGGCGGGTGAGGAAGCCCAGGGTCATGATGACCATCCACGGCGCGGTGCAGACGATGATCAGCGTCGCGAAGGTGGAGATGGACTGGGTCAGGTTCGCGGCGAACCGGCCGACGAAGATGAAGGAGATCGACAGGACGCCGATGAACACGGTGGCCTGCACCCGGCTGAACCGGGGAAAGACGCTCGCGAAGTCGAGGCCGGTGCCGTAGAGCGAGGTGGTGCCGGTGGACATGCCGCCGATCAGCGCGAGCAGGCAGACGGGCAGGAAGTACCAGGACGGCGAGACGGCCAGCAGGCCGCCGACGTAGTCCGGGGCGCTCGGGTCGAGGAAGTTCCCCGCCTTCGCGGCGATGATCGAGGCGGTCGCCAGGCCGAAGAAGAACGGCAGGATCGTCGCGATCTGGGAGAGGAAGGCCGCGCCCATGACCCGGCGGCGCGGGGTGTCGGCGGGGATGTAGCGGGCCCAGTCGCCGAGGAAGGCGCCGAACGAGACCGGGTTGGAGAGCACGATCAGCGCGGAGCCGATGAACGCCGGCCAGAAGCCGGGGGTGCTCAGCGAGTGGAAGCTGCCCTGGTAGCCGGCGTCGAAGTCGCCCCCGAAGGCGAAGAGGCCGAGGACGAAGAGCAGGGAGGCGGCGGCCACCGCGATCTTGTTCACGAAGAGCATGAACCGGAAGCCGTAGATGCACACCGTCAGCACCAGCGCGGCGAACAGCCCGTACGCGAGCGCGTACACGCCCTCGTTGGTCGGCAGGTGGAACATCCGGTGCGCGCCGCCGACCAGGGCGTCACCCGAGGACCACACGGAGATGGAGAAGAAGGCGACCGCGGTCAGCAGCGAGAGGAAGGAGCCGACGACCCGGCCGTGCACGCCCAGGTGGGCGGAGGAGGACACCGAGTTGTTGGTGCCGTTCAGGGGGCCGAACACGGCGAGCGGCGCGAGGATCAGCGCGCCGACGGCGAGCCCGAGGCCGGTGGCCGCCAGGCCCTGCCAGAAGGAGAGCCCGAACAGGATCGGGAAAGCGCCGAGGACACAGGTGGCGAAGGTGTTCGCGCCCCCGAAGGCGACCCGGAACAGGTCGAGGGGACGGGCGGTGCGGTCGGCGTCCGGGATGCGCTCCACCCCGTACGTCTCGATCTCGGTCAGCGACGGGGCGTCGTGCTGCTCCGCTTGGGGGCTGGGGGTCATGTCTGCTCCTCGCGAGGGCCGGCGGAGTCCAGGGTGAACAGGCTGATCAGGTCGTAGGCGACGTGCGACGCGGCGACGGAGGTGATGTCGGCGTGGTCGTAGGCGGGGGCGACCTCGACGACGTCGCCGCCGACGAGGTTGAGCCCGGCGAGGCCGCGCAGGATCTCCAGCAGCTCACGCGAGGTCATGCCGCCGGCCTCCGGGGTACCGGTGCCGGGGGCGTGTGCGGGGTCGAGGACGTCGATGTCGACGGACACGTACAGCGGCCGGTCGCCGATGCGCTGCCGCAGCGCGTCCACCGTCTCGTCGACGCCTCGGCGCAGCACGTCGGCGGAGGTGACGATGCCGAAGCCGAGCCGGCGGTCCTCCTCCAGGTCCCGCTTGCCGTACAGAGGGCCGCGGGTGCCGACGTGGCTGAGCGCCTCGGTGTCGACGATGCCCTCCTCGACGGCGCGGCGGAACGGGGTGCCGTGGGTGTACTCGGCGCCGAAGTAGGTGTCCCAGGTGTCGAGGTGGGCGTCGAAGTGGAGGACGGCGACCGGTCCGTGCCGCTTCGCGACCGCGCGCAGCAGGGGCAGCGCGATGGTGTGGTCGCCGCCGATGGTGACCAGCTTCGTGCCGTCGGCCTGGAGGCGGGAGGCCTCGTGCTCGACGGTCTCGATCGCCTCGTTGATGTCGAAGGGGTTCACCGGGATGTCGCCGGCGTCGGCGACCTGAGCCGCCGCGAACGGCGACACGTCCAACCCCGGGTGGTACGGGCGCAGCAGCCGGGACGCCTCGCGCACCGCGGCCGGGGCGAAGCGGGCGCCGGGCCGGTAGGAGACGCCGGTGTCGAAGGGGACACCCACGACGGCGATGTCCGCGCGGGGCACCTCGTCAAGACGCGGCAGCCGGGCGAAGGTCGCGGGTCCCGCGTAGCGGGGGATCCGGGAGGAGTCCACGGGTCCACGGGGCTCGGTCGTCATGGGGAACCTTCCTGTCGAGCCTGGGCGTACACCGCCGGGTGGGCGGACCCTGGACCGGAGCTGGTGGTTCCGGTAGCGGGGGATGCCTCAGTGTGCGGACGGCCGGCCGACAGGGTCAATTGTTGACGACACGAAGAACTACAGTGGTCTTGTGTCCGACCACAAAGCAACGCCGCGTTCCGTCCTCACCGTCGGCGACCTGCTGTCCTTCCCGGCGTTGCAGATGCGTCTGCTCGCGGGCGGCGGCGGACTGGGCCGTACGGTCTCCTGGGCGCACGTCAGCGAACTGGAGGACCCCACCCCCTGGCTCCAGGGCTCGGAGGTCCTCATGACCGTGGGCCTCGCCGTGCCGCGCGGCGGCGAGGCGCAGCGGCGCTATCTGGAGCGGCTCGACGACGCGGGCGTCGCGGCGCTGGTGCTCAGCACCCAGCTGCGCACCCCGCCGCTGCGCCAGGCCTTCCTCAGGGCGGCCGAGGAGCGCGGCTTCCCGGTGCTCGAGGTGCCCCTCACGGTCCCCTTCGTCACCATCGCGCAGGAGGTCGCCGCAGCGGTCAGCGAGAAGTCCGCCGAGCGGCTCGGCGCCCAGCTCCAGGTCTTCGGCGCGCTGCGCTGGATGGCCGAGGAGAACCTGGACATCCCCGCGCTCTTCGACCGCCTGGAGCAGCTCAGCGGCTACCGCATCTTCCTGTGCACCCCCCAGGGGCGCCCGCTGCTGCCCGGCATCCCGGCGCCGGAGGACCTCTCGGTACTGCCGGCGGACCCGGACGCGCCGCCGACCGTGCCCGGCGGCTTCGTGCTCCCCGTCCTCGGCCCGGGCGGCGCGGCCGGCTACCTGGTGGCGCTGGAACAGGCCGGCGCCCGCCCGGCCGGGCTGGCCGTCGTCCAGCACCTGGCCACCGTCGCCGCCCTGCGGCTCGCGATGGTGCGCCAGGAGCGCGAGGTGCTGCGGCGGGAGGGTGCGGAGACCCTCGCCGAGCTGCTCCAGGACACCCTCGACCCGGCCGGCGCCCAGCGCCGGCTGGCCCACCACGGCCTGGACACGCAGCGGCCGGTCGTCCTCGCGGTGCTCCGGCGCGCCCAGGACGAGCAACTGGACGGCGCCCTGTCCGGCCACCCGCACCTCACCCTGCGCCGCGGCGAGGACCGGCTGGTCCTGGCCGAACCCGGCTTCACCGAGGCCCTCGCCGAGCTGCCCGGCGCAGTGTGCGGGGTGAGCCGCCCCTTCGCCGTCGGCGAGCCGCTGCGGGTCGCCCAGCAGGAGGCGGAGTGGGCGGCCGGCCGCGCGGAGGAGGCGGGCAAGCCGCTGCTCCACTACGGCGAGGACGCCACCGGACGCTGGCTGCCCGAGGACCGCCGGCTGCTGTCGGCGCTCGTCGAGCAGGTCCTCGGCGAGGCCCTGCGCTACGACGAGGCGCACGGGTCCCAGCTACTGGTCTCCGTCCGCACCTGGATGGAACGCGACCGCCGCACCGAGGGCGCCGCCGCGGCCCTGCACATCCACCCCAACACCCTCGCCTACCGGCTGCGCCGCTTCGGCGAGGTGACCGGCCGGGACCTGTCGACGACGGCCGCCTTCACCGAGGTCTGGTTCGCCGTGCGCGCGGCGACCGAGCTCGGCGTGGCGGTCGCGGGGCCGTAGCGGGCGCCCGCGACACGTCGCCGCCTGCCGATTGCGAAGGCAACGATCGCGGGCCCGCCCGACGTACAGTCGATCACGCTCGGCACCGGACGCGGAAGGGACGGCTCAGTGTCGGAGAACCCACAGCACGCTCATCCCGACGACGACGCGGACGGCCCGAGCTGGACCCGGGCGGCGAAAGTGCTCCAGGACGCCGCGCCCCTCACCATCCCCGAGGGCGCGTCGGCGATGACCATCCACGTCGAGTGGGAACCCGGCGATCCCGGAACCCCACCGCACCGCCACACCGGCCCGGCGTTCGGGTACGTCGTCAAGGGCGCGGTCCGCTTCGAGCTGGAAGGTGAGCCCGAGCGGATCGTCGAGGCCGGCGGCACGTTCTGGGAGCCGGGCGGTGACGTCATCCACTACCAGGACGGCAACGCCCTCGCCGATGCCAGGACCGAGTTCGTGGTCACCATGATGTGCGCGCCGGGCAAGCCGATGCTCGAACTGGTCGAGGCCGAGGAGCTGAGGCAGCGCGCCCATCTGCGTGCTCCCCGACCTGGCGTCTGACCTGGATGCCCCCTTCGGGGCGCTGCTCAGTCGCTCGTCAGGACCACCAGCTGCCGGGTCGCGCGGGTCATCGCGACATAGCGGTCGACACCGCCCGTCACGCCCGTGCCGAACTCCTCCGGGTCGACGAGGACGACGAGGTCGAATTCGAGTCCCTTCGACAGTTCGGGGGTGAGCGAGCTGACCCGGGGTGTCGGTGTGAAGCGGGGGTCGCCGATCACGCAGGCGACGCCCTCGGCGTGGGCGGCGAGCCAGGTACCGAGGATCTCGTCCAGTTCCGACACGGATCCGTGGATCACGGGCAGACCGCCGCCGCGGATCGAGGTCGGCACGTTGGCGTCCGGCAGCACGGCCCGGATGACCGGCTCGGCCTCCGCCATGACCTCCTCCGGGGTGCGGTAGTTGATGCTGAGCGAGGCCAGCTCGATCCGGTCCAACCCGGCCCGTGCCAGGCGTTCCTGCCAGGTCTCGGTGAACCCGTGCCGTGCCTGGGCGCGGTCCCCGACGATGGTGAAGCTCCGGGACGGGCAGCGCAGCAGCAGCATCTGCCACTCCGCGTCGGTGAGCTCCTGGGCCTCGTCGACGACGATGTGCGCGAACGGGCCGGCCAGCAGGTCGGGGGCGGGGACGGACAGTTCGGACTCGTCGACCAGGCTGACCTTGGCATCCTCGCCACGGAGCATGATCACCAGGCCCTCGCCGTCGTCGCCGTCGGCGCCGGAGTCCCGGGCGGCCCCGATCAGGTTGTCCACGACCTGGGCCATGCGCTCGCGCTGGGCATCGAGAACGGCCTCCTGCCGCCGCTTGCGCCGGGCCGCCTCCGGGTCGCCGCTGCCGGGCCGCGTCCAGGAGCGGCAGGTCGGACACCGTCCAGGCCTGGGCGTCGGCGCGCTGGAGCCTGCGCACGTCGTCGCGGCCGAGCCAGGGGGCGCACAGCCGCAGGTAGGCGGGCACCGACCAGAGGTCACCGACCAGGTCGGTCGGCTCCAGCAGCGGCCAGGCGCGGTCGAGGGTGTCGACCAGGTCCCGGTCCCGCTGCAGCGACCTGCGGAACTCCTCGGGCGCCACGTCGTCGCCGCGGTACTTGTCCAGCAGGATGGTGGCGAGCTCCTCCCAGATCTGGTCGCGTGCCTCGTTGTGCGGAGTGCCGGGAGCCGGTGCCCGGAACGCGTCGGCCCAGTCGTCGGCGGTCAGCCGGAGGCCGCCCCAGTCGGTGGTGACCGTCATCCCCCGGGCCGGGGGCTCCTCGTAGAACCGGACAGCCGTCTCGACCGCCCGCACCATGTCCGCGGACGACTTCAGCCGGGCCACCTCCGGGTCGGTCTCGACGGCAGCGCCGGCCCCTTCGTCGACGAGGTCCCGCAGGACGCAGGTCTGCACGCCCTCCTCACCGAGGCTCGGGAGGACGTCGGAGACGTAGTTCAGGTAGGGCCGGTGCGGGCCGACGAACAGCACCCCGCCCCGGCGGTGGCCGAGACGCGGGTCGGAGTACAGGAGGTGGGCGGTGCGGTGCAGGGCGACGACCGTCTTGCCGGTGCCCGGGCCGCCGTCGACGACGAGGGCGCCGCGGGATCCCGCGCGGATGATCGCGTCCTGGTCGGCCTGGATGGTGGCGAGCACGTCCCGCATCCGCTCCGAGCGGTCGGCGCCCAGGCTGGCGATGAAGGCGGACTGGTCGTCGAGCGCGGCATGCCCGTCGAGCCCGTCGGCGGTGAAGACCTCGTCCCAGTAGTCGCTGATCCGGCCGTCCGTCCAGCGGTACCTGCGCCGGCTGCGCAGCCCCGCCGGGTCGGCGTGGGTCGCCGCGAAGAACGGCTCGGCGGCCGGCGACCGCCAGTCGATCAGCAGTCGGCGGCCCGTGCTGTCGGTGAGGCCGAGGCGGCCGATGTACACGGGCTCCGGGTCGTCGGCGGCGACGATGCGCCCCAGGCACAGGTCCAGGCCGAAGCGGCGCAGGGTGCGCAGCCGTCCGGTCAGCCGGTGGACCTCGACGTCCCGGTCCATCGCGGCCCGGCCGGTGCCGCCCGGCGCCCTGAGCTCGGCGTCGAGGCGGTCGGACAGCTCGGCGATCGTCTCCGCGAGGCACTCGGCGATGGCGGCCAGGTGCCGCTCGTCGTCGGCGATCAGGGCCGGGTCGGCCTTGGCGGAGAGCCGTTCGGGCAGGTCGAAGGCGCTGGTGGTCAGGGGGTTCAAAGCATCAGCTCCGTGGAGAGGCCGTGCGGCCGCGGGCACGTACGGCAGGGCGTCCGGGGGGGACGGGACGAACATGGGGGGGCGGGGACGGCGACCGTCGTCCAGGGTTCCTTGCGGGTCGCGGTGCGGGACGGACCGCTGGGCCGTCGTGGCCGGTCGCGTCCACGACCGATTCGGCTCGCGCACCTCATGGGGGCGCCGCGGTGGCCGTGCGTGCGGCTCAGGCCCCGTCGAGGAGCAGCCGGGCGGCCACGGTGGCTCCGTCGGTGCGCATCGTGCCGGCCACGGCGGCGGCACGGGCGCGGGTGTCGGGGGTGAGGGCGGTCGCGAGCGCGGCCGAGAGGGAGTCGACGGTCGGCACCGGGCCGTCGTGGGCCGCGCCGATGCCGAGTGCGGCCACCCGGGCGGCCCAGCGCGGCTGGTCCACGATCTGGGGGACGACCACCTGGGGCACCCCGGCCACGGCGGCTGTCGTCGTGGTGCCCGCACCTCCGTGGTGGACGACGGCGGCGACCCGGCGGAACAGCGCCTGGTGGTTGACCTCGCCGACGGCGAAGCAGTCGTCGCCGTCGCCCGGGGCGAGGTCCGCCCACCCGCGGCCGACCAGCACGCGGCGGCCCTGGGCGCGGACCGCCTCGACGGCCACCCGGGCGGCGTCCGGCGTGCCGCGCATGGCCATGCTGCCGAACCCGACGTACACCGGCGGTGCGCCTGCTTCCAGGAACGCCACCAGGTCGGCCGGCAGCGGGCGGGAGTCCGGCAGCAGCCAGGCACCCGTCTGCACGAGGTCGAGATCCGTCATCTCCTGCCAGGGGGCGAGCCCCGGGTCGGCCGCCAGCCACGGCCGGTCGGTGAGGACATGGTCACGGACGTTGTCCACCGGGGGCAGGCCGAGCGCGGCCCGGTGGGTGTTGAGTGCCTCGCCGTACAGGGCGTTCACCCGCTCGGCGTCCACCTTCCACAGCGTCGGCAGGTCGGCGTCGGCAGGGGCCGGGCGGCCCGGCCGGCCCGCGGGCGGGAAGCGCGAGGACGGCAGCCCGGCCGGGTGGAAGCAGGCCAGCACGTAGCGGATGCCCAGCTTCTCGGCCACCGACCGCGCGCCGGCCGGCATCAGGCCGCCGGCCACCAGCACGTCGCAGCCCCCGGCCGCCGGGGCGACCGTGTCGAAGTGCGCGGCCACCAGCTCGGGCGCGAGCTTGAACGCGTCCTCCGGTGCCGGATTCGGCCGGGTCACCAGCGCGCGCACCGACGGCCCGAACGGCACGTGCGGTACGCCCGCACGTGCCAGCAGCTCCGCGAACTCCTCGTCCGGCGGGGCGCACACCCGCGCCTCGGCGCCGAGCTCCCGCAGCGCCACCGCGAGTCCCGCCAGCGGTTCGACGTCGCCGCGCGACCCATATCCCATCAACAGCACACGCATGTCGCGTATCCCCCAAATACCGCGGTTCCTGGCTTCGGCCTGCGATTCTGCGGGACGAGGGGGGCCTTGCCGCAAGCCCCCCAGTGCGCTATACGTTAAGAAGGGCAAGGAGAAGAACTCCTCGCCCTGTGTTTCCTCAGGGCCGCCGATGCGCGGCCCTTTCTGCTGTCACGGCGCGCTCAGCCAGGGCCGGACCTGCTTGCGGGCCTCGTGCAGCCGGGACTTCAGAGTGCCCAGCGGGATCCCCACCCGCTCGGCGACCTCGGCGTAGTCCAGCTGGCAGATGTCCCGGTAGACGAGCGGCGCGACCAGCTGCGGGTGCTCCCGCTCCAGCCGGTCCAGCGCCTCCAGCAGATCGATGCGGGACCCGGCGATCACACTCGTCGTCCGCGGGTCGACGTGCTCGGTGGGTTCGATGGTCGCGGGCTGCTCCGCCGCCCGCCGCTTCAGGTCCCGGTACTTCTGCCGGGAGCAGTTGGCGACGACCGTGTACAGCCAGGTGCTGAAGCGGCTGCGGCCCTCGAACGTGGAGATCTTCCGGGAGATCTGGAGCAGCACGTCCTGGGCCGCCTCCTCGGCGTCCTCCCGGCACGGCAGGAACCGCCCGCAGCGCCGTACGACGTCGGGCCAGACCTCGGAGAGCAGCTGGTTCAGGGCCACCTGGTCGCCGGCGGCGGCCCGCCGGGCGAGGTCTTCGGTCAGCGCGGCGTCCGGCACGGGAGGTCCCCCTCGAAGTCGATCTCAGGACAGGCATGATAGTCGTATGCAACCCCTGGAGCGGATCGGCCGCTATCGCCTCGAACAGCGCCTGGGCACCGGTGCCTTCGGGACGGTCTGGCTCGCCCACGACGACCAGCTGGACGCCCCGGTCGCGGTGAAGGTGCTCGCCGACAACTGGTCCCACCGGCTCGACATCCACGACCGCTTCCTGTCCGAGGCGCGGCTGCTGCGGCGGGCCGACTCGAAGCGCGTGGTGCAGGTCTACGACATCGGCGAACTCCCGGACGGGCGGCCGTACTTCGTGATGGAGTACGCCGACGCGGGCACCCTCGCCGGCCTGCTCGGCGGCGGCCCGCTCCCGATCCCCGACGCGCTGCGGCTGACCGCGCTGGCGGCGCGCGGCGCGGCGGACCTGCACGGGGCGGGGATCGTGCACCGGGACATCAAGCCGACCAACGTGCTGCTGCGCACCGCGCAGGACGGCACCCGGCGGGTGCTCCTCGCCGACCTGGGGCTGGCGAAGAGCCTGGCGCAGGCGTCGGGGCTGACCCTGGCCGCCGGCTCGGCGGGGTACCAGCCGCCGGAGCAGGCCGAGCCCGGCGAGGGCATCGACGCCCGCGCCGACGTCTACGCGCTGGGCGCGGTCGGCTACGAGCTGGTCACCGGGACGGTGCCGGCGGCGCCCGGGAGGGTGATCCGGCCGGAGCGGCTGCGGCCGGACCTCGGGGAGGACGTGCAGCGGGCGCTGATGCGGGCCCTGGAGCCGGACCGGCAGCGGCGCTGGCCGTCCGCGCAGGCCTTCGCGGACGAACTGGACCGGCTGGCGGCGGCCGCGGCGGCCCGCCGGCCCCGGCGTCTGGACGGTGTCCGCAGGCGGCTCAACGCGGTCACGCTGACCGTCGCCGCGGTCCTCGCGGCCGGGGGCACCGCCCTCGCGGTCACGATGGTCGACCGGAACGGGTCGGCGGGGGACGAGACGCGGGTCGCCGACTCCACCGGGCGGGTGGTGGCCGAGGTGCCGTCCGGGTGGGCGGGCGAGCTGCGGAACTCCGGCTGGAACCCGCAGGCCCTGGGGCTGGCCTCCGGGCACGAGCCGGGTCTGGAGGTCGCCGACGACGTGTCCGAGTGGCAGGACCTGACGACCGCGGTGAACGGCGTCTTCATCGGCGCGAGCGAGCACGGGGACGTCACCGCCAAGGTGAACGCCCTCTCCCACTCCGGCTGCCACTACGACGGCAGCCGCGACTTCACCGGCACCGACTGGAAGGGCCGCGTCCGCAGCTGGAGCGGCTGTTCCGGCGCGGGCGGCTCGATCCAGGAGGCGGCCCTGCGCCCGGCCGGCGGGGACAGCCAGCCCCAGGTGTATCTGCAGGTACGGCAGAAGGGCGCCGTCGACAAGACCGTCACGGACGGCATACTCCGGTCCCTTCGGGTCACCTGAGTCGAGGAATCCCGGCGTGCCCCCGAACTTTTCCGCCGTTTCTCGCATCGGATGGGAGTGACGGCGCACGGAGCGCCCCCGGCACGCCTCTCGGACGTGCCACGACACATCCAGGAGTGGTGAGACACATGGCGCACACGTCCCAGTCCTTGCGGCGCGGGGCGGCCCTGCTCGCGAGCACGGTCGCCGCCCTGGGCCTGCTGACCGCCTGCGGCAACGGCGGTCAGGGCAAGTCCCCGGAGTCGGTGTCGGGCACGGCCGCGCCCGCGACCGGCAACGCGTCGAGCACGGACACCTCGAACACCTCCGCCGTCCCGTCCAGCACCGGATCTTCGTCGGCGTCGCAGACCGGCGGCTCGGCGACGGGCGGCGGTTCGTCGACCGGTGGCACCACGACGAGCAGCGCCGCCGCGGCCCGCTGCCACACCTCGGAGCTGACCGCCTCGGTGGGCGGCAACAACCCGGGGGCCGGTCAGGAGAACTTCCCGGTCGTGCTCACCAACAAGTCGGGCCGCACCTGCACCGTGCGCGGCTTCCCGGGCGCCGCCTTCCTGAACGCTTCCGGCACCCAGCTCGGCCCCGACCCGCAGCGCGAGTCGGGCAGCACCCCCACGACGGTCACGCTCAAGCCGGGCCAGAGCGCCTGGGCGGGGCTGACCTTCTCCAGCCCGGAGATCAGCGGCGCCAAGACGGCGACGCCGGCCGCGCTGCTGGTCACCCCGCCGGACGAGAAGGACTCGCTGAAGGTCACCTGGAAGAACGGCGCGGTCCCGGTCTCCGGGAACGCCTCCTCGGTACGCCTGAGCGTGTTCAGCGCCGGCACCGGCGCCTGACCACCCCCTGACCGGACCCCGCTGCCCACTCCCCCGGGCAGCGGGGTTCGTCATGTCCGGGCCACGACTGTCACAGGCGTGCAACACGCACGGCGAGCTCCGATCTTTTTCGCCGGACCGGCCATCGAACCCGTCGACCACACAGCAACGGGGCTCCGCAAGGGGCCGGGACGACGGAATCGGGGACGGACATGAGCGGCATCTCTCGCAGGCGGGTGCTGACGGCGGGCGCGACGGCGGGGGCCCTCGGCGCCCTCTCCGCATGCTCGAACGGCAACTGGACGCTGGGCGGCAGCAGCTCGGCCGACGGCAAGGGCGGCGGCACGGGCGGCAGCGCGTCGGCGAAGCCGCTGAAGCTCATCGGTGACGGCTCCACCGCGGACACCGGCGCGCAGCCGCACCAGCCGAAGGCGACGCGGATGGCGCCCGGCAGCAAGCCGCCGCAGTTCGTGGTGTTCTCCTGGGACGGCGCGGGCGAGCTCAGCAACAAGCTGTTCTCCCGCTTCCGCAAGGTGGCCGCGGACCACGGCGCGAAGATGACGTTCTTCCTCTCCGGCATCTACACCCTGCCCGAGTCCAAGAAGGACCTCTACCGTCCCCCGCAGCACCCGGTCGGCGCCTCCGCGATCGGCTACCTCTCGGACCCGCACATCCACAACACGCTCCAGCAGGTGCGCGCCGCCTGGCTGGAGGGCCACGAGATCGGCACCCACTTCAACGGGCACTTCTGCGGCTCCGACGGCGTGCGCAACTGGTCCTCCGCCGAGTGGCGCAGCGAGATCGACCAGGCCATGGACTTCGTCACCAAGTGGAAGACGAACACGGGCTTCACCGACCTGGAGCCGCTGCCCTTCGACTACCGCAAGGAGCTGATCGGCGGCCGCACCCCGTGCCTGGAGGGCCAGGCCAACCTGCTGCCCACCGCGGCCGCGCTCGGCTGGAAGTACGACGCGTCCTCCCCCGGCGGCCTGCAGATCTGGCCGGGCAAGGTGCAGGGCAACCGGATCTGGGACTTCCCCCTGCAGTCCATACCGTTCCCCGGGCACTCCTTCCAGGTCCTGTCGATGGACTACAACATGATGTACAACCAGTCCGCCGGCAATCCGCTGGGCGACAAGACCCAGTACGACGCCTGGCGCACCCAGGCCCGCGACAGCTACGTGGCGGGCTTCGAGCGGGCGTACACCACCAACCGGGCGCCGTTCTTCATCGGCAACCACTTCGAGCGCTGGAACGGCGGCATCTACATGGACGCCGTCGAGGAGGCGATCGGCAAGATGGCCGAGCACGACGACGTGCGCTTCGTGTCCTTCAAGCAGCTGGTGGCGTGGCTGGAGGCGCAGGACCCGGCGGTGCTGCGGACGCTGCGCACGCTGAACCCGGGGCAGGAGCCCACGGGCGGCTGGGGGGAGTTCCTGGGCGCGGCGGGTACCCCGTCCTCGTAACCGGGTCCGTCTGCCGTCATCTGCTTTCATGGGCGGGCCGTACTTGATCACGCCTCCGAGGGACGCGCCCTGAACACCCCGCTCGCCGAGACCCTGTCCGTCCTCCTGCTCGCCGCCGTCCTCGCCTGGGCCGTGATCCGGCCGCGCGGCTGGCCGGAGGCGGTGCTCGCCGTACCGGCGGCGGGGATCGTCGCCGCCACCGGAGCGATCTCCCTCGACCACGCGCGGGCGGAGGCCGAGCAGCTGGGGCCGGTCGTCGGTTTCCTCGCCGCGGTCCTGGTACTGGCCCACTTCTGTGACGTGGAGGGCCTGTTCCAGGCCTGCGGGGCGTGGATGGCCCGCTGGTCGGGCGGGCGGCCGGTGCGGCTGCTGACCGCGGTGTTCGCGCTGGCGTCGGTGATCACGGCCGTGCTCAGTCTGGACGCGACGGTGGTGCTGCTGACGCCGGTGGTGTTCGCGACGGCGGCCCGGTCCGGGGTGCGGGCGAAGCCGCACGTCTACGCCTGTACGCACCTGTCGAACACCGCCTCGCTGCTGCTGCCGGTGTCCAATCTGACGAACCTGCTGGCGTTCGCGGCGAGCGGGCTGAGCTTCACCCGGTTCGCGGCGCTGATGGTGCTGCCCTGGCTGGTGGCGATCGGCGCCGAGTACCTGGTGTTCCGGCGGTTCTTCGCCCGGGACCTGTCGTCGGCGGCCCCGGGCTCCCAGGACCCCGGCGAGCCGCCCCGGCTGCCGGTGTTCGCGCTGGTGACGGTGGCCTGCACGCTCGCCGGGTTCGTGCTCACCTCGGCGGTCGGCATCGACCCGGCGTGGGCGGCGTGCGCGGGTGCGCTGGTGCTGGCCGGGCGGGCGCTGCTGCGGCGGCGGGCGACCCCGCTGACGGTGGTGAAGGCGGCCGCGCCCGCGTTCCTGGCGTTCGTGCTGGCGCTCGGGATCGTGGTGCGGGCGGTCGTCGACAACGGGCTCGCGGACGCCCTCGGCCAGGTGCTGCCGGGCGGGACCGGGCTGCCGGCGCTGCTCGGCATCGCCGCGCTCGCCGCCGTCCTCGCGAACATCGTCAACAACCTGCCGGCGATATTGGTGCTGCTGCCGCTGACCGCCCCGGCCGGGCCGGGCGCGGTGCTGGCGGTGCTGCTCGGGGTGAACATCGGCCCGAACCTCACCTACGCCGGGTCGCTCGCCACGCTGTTGTGGCGCAGGATCGTGCACCAGCACGACCACGGGGTGGACCTCGGGGAGTTCACCCGGCTGGGGCTGCTCGCCGTGCCGGCCGCGCTGTGCGCGGCGGTGGTGGCACTGTGGGGGGCGCTCCAGGTGGTCGGGATCTGAGTCGGGTATCTGGTCGGGATCTGGACGGGAGGCCATGGAGATGCGGGTGATCGTCTGGCTGGTCGAGGGGACCTGGCCGGCCTGTGTGGACGCGGCGCGCGGCTACGCGCGGGACGCGTCCGAGGTGGTGCTGCTGCACGTGGCCGAGCCGGGGGTGGCCGGGCTCGCGCACGGCGCCTTCGCGGGACTGCTGGGCCGGGCCGGCTCGGAACCCGACCCGGAGCGGCGGCTGGTGGAGCTCGGCGGGACGTCGGCGGCGGAGCTGCTGGACGCGGCCGAGGCCCGGCTGGGGCGGCCGTGCACCCGGCTGGAGCAGGTCGGCCGGGTCGAACGGGAGGTGGTGGCCGCCGCCGGCGACGCCGATCTGCTGGTCCTGGCCCGGGACGGCGACCGCTCTCGGCTCGGGCCGCACAGCCTGGGCAAGGCGGCGCGGTTCGTCGTCGACCACGCGCCCTGCCCGGTGCTGCTGGTGTGGCCGGAGGGCGCGCCGGACCTGACGACGATGCCGCCCCCGCCGCCGCACCCCTGAGCCCGCGCGGGCTCAGTGCCCGTGGTGGCCCCCGCCCCCGCCGCCGTAGCCACCGCCGTAACCGCCGCCGTCGCCCCAGCCGCCGCCGTACTGGCCGTCCCCGGAGCCGTAGCAGTAGCCCGGGTACTCGACGCACGGGTCGTAGCTGGGGGTGCTCGACGGCGTCGGCTGCGCGGTCGTCCTCGACGCCGACGGGGTGGGCGTCGGCGTGGCGGGCTTCGCCGCCTTGGTGGTCGGGGTGGCGGACGCGGTCGGGGTCGGCGTGGTGTCGGCGTCCCAGTTGACGATCTGCATCTGCAGGTCGGGCTGGGAGGTGTCCATCACCCACCGCTGGGCGCCGGCGTTCGTCCGGTTCTTGACCACCAGCGCGCCACCGCCGTCGGTGGCGGCCGGAGCGAGGGCCAGGTCCTGGTCCCAGCGGGGCACCAGCGCGCCCTGGAGGGTGAAGTCGTAGTGGACGCTCTTGGCCTTGGTCCCGGCCGCCGCCGTGCACGGGGAGAGCTGGACGGAGTAGCCGAGGTGCGAGTCGAGGCACAGGTCGGGGGCCGCGGCGTTGCGCAGCAGTCCGTCGCCCTCGTACGTCCACTGCTGGCTGGCGACCGAGGAGCACTCGGCGAGTTCGGTCTCGGCGCCCTCGACGGCCTTCTTCCCCACCACGCCGATGCACAGGCCGGAGGCGATGTTGTGCAGGCGGCCGCGCAGGGTGCCCTGGGTGGTCCGGCTGGTGCCGATCCAGGACGGGCCGGAGGTGGCGGAGCCGGCCGGCGTGGCGGACGGCTTGGCGGCGGCCGAGGTGCTGTCGTCGCCGGAGCCGAGCACCGACCACAGCACCAGCGGCAGGACGACCAGGCCGCTCACCGTGCCCACGGCCACGGTGAGGTTGCGGCGGCGCACCCGGCGGGCGGCCCGCTGCTTGGCGCGGCGGGAGGCGGCCGGGTGCACGACCAGGTCCTTGCCCGAAGCGGCGGGCGGCACGAACGCCTCGCCGCCCGCGAACCCCCCGACGGGCGTGACCTCGGGCTCGCCGGGCTCCTCGGTCAGGCGGGCCCGGGACTCCATGTAGGCGCGGGCGCCCCAGCCGAGCACGGCCTCGGCGAGGGCGATGCCGAGGCCGCCGTTGAACTGGTGGAGCTGGTCGGCGGTGTACCGGCAGTGCTTGCAGCCGTTCAGGTGCTGCTGGAGGTCCCGGTCGACGTCGATCCCGCCACGCCGGAAGGTCACGTCGATCATCCGGACGTAGCGCTGGCACTCGTCCTCGTGGGCGAGTTCGCGGTGCACCTGGATGCACTCCTCGCGCATCCGCTCGCGGGCCCGGCGCAGTTCGACGTGCGCGTCCTGCTCGTCCAGGCCCAGCAGTGCGGCGGGTGCCGTCAGGGGTTCCGACTCGACCTCGGTGTGCCACAGCACGGTCCGCGAGGACGGGGTGAGCCGCTGGAAGGCGCGGGAGAGCAGCCGCCGGTTCGCGGGCGGGAGCAGCCGGGAGGCGGCCCGTTCGCCCTTGCCGACGCGCAGTTGGGGGTGGAGCAGTTCGCCGCGGCCGTCGTTGTCCCATTCGGCGGCGATACGGCGGACGGTGACAAGGAGTTGGGGGCGCCAAGCAGCAGTCGGCCCGGCCTGGCGGAGGGATTCACCGAAGAGTCTGGTGAATGCGGCGGTGGTGAGCATTCCCGCGCCGCGCGTCCCGTCGGTGCACAGACGGGCGTAGGCGAAGGCCGCTTCCCAGTGCCGGTCGAGAAGTTCACCGACGGGGTGCAGGGCGGGTGCCGTGCCCGTCCACTGCTTGAGCTCGGCGCTGAGCTGCTCGTCGGTGACGTCGAACGGCCGGGCGGGGGTAGGGGAATTCCCCAGGCCTGCGTCATTCACGGCTGCATTCCTTCCAGACGCAACGCGGGATTCGGTCCATACCGTCTGGTATGTGACCGATATGCGGCCCGGCCGACGTCTAGGTCGGATGGGCTTGTTGGGGGGTTCGGCACGCCGGAAGCGGCCTCGCGCACGCGGTGGTCGAAAATAATTGTCCGCATGCCGACACGGCACACCTTTGCACAGGCCAGCAGGGCAGAACAAGAGATTCCAGGGTTTTGCGCATTGCCCGGAGGCTGCGGTAATTTGACGATTCGTCAACGAGGGAGTCCGCGCTTTGTCGCCGTATCGACATCGCAATTGACGCGGGGATTCAGAGCCGACCACCCCCGTATCGGTGCCAACCATTGAACCACGGCCCGACCTGCGCAGGCCGCCCGGCCGTCGGCGCCCATGAACCAATAACCGGGCGCTTTACCGACGTTCACCGGAGCGGTAGACGCCGGGCGGGACACCGTATCTTTCTCGGAAAACCCGGTTGAAGTGGAACGGGCTGGGAAATCCGGACGCGGCGGCGACCCGCTCGACGGTCAGGTCGGTGCTCTCCAGCAGCCGGGCCGCGTGTCGCAGCCGCGCCTCGCGCAGCGCGCGCATCGGCGGCACGCCGGTCTGACCGGTGAAAAGGTGGGCGAACCGGGACGGCGACAGCGCGACACGCCCGGCGAGCGAGCGAACCGTGTGCGGGGCGCCCGGGTCGGCGGCGATCAGGTTCTCGGCGCGGCGTACCCGCTCGTCCCCGGCGTCCCGGCCGGGCGCCGCCGGGTGCGCGCCGGCGGTCGCGAGCAGGACGGCTTCCTCCAGCGCGCACAGGGCGAGTTCGCGTGCGGCGGTGCCGTGCGCGACCGCGACGGGGTCGTCGCCGGGTGCCGGAGCGGGCGGCGCGCCGGTGCCGGTCCAGCGGGAGTCGGCGAGCACGCGGTGGAAGGCCGCCTCGATGCGGGCGTGGGTCCCGGCCGGGGCGCCGACGGCGTACACCCCGTCGCCGAGGGCGCGCGGACCCAGCCACGGCATCCAGTGGGGGCGGACCTGGCAGTGCGTCCACCAGAACCGCCAGCGGCGCGCGCCGGGCCCGACGGCGTAGCTGTGCGGGACGCCGGGGGCGAGGACGACGAGGTCGCCGGGGCGTGCCGGGGTCTCCACCGCCCCCTGCCGGAGCAGGCCGCGGCCCTCCGTCGTCCAGGTGAGCAGCCAACTGCCGGATCCTTCGGGGCGGTTGACCCGGTAGCCGGGCCCCTCGTCGTAGCGGCCGGTGACGACCATGCCCGGCGGGGGCGCCGGGTCAGCAGTGCCGGGCAGTTCCGCAGCGCTCATGGGCATCCTCTCCGGGGGCGCGTCGGCCTAGCGTGACAGGTCCAGGGCACCGGACCGAGGAGGGCGGGCATGACAGCCACGGGCATCGACACGACCATCCAGCGGCAGTTCGAAGAGGACGGGTTCACCGTCGTACGGCGGCTGTTCGGGTACGACGAGATCGACCGGCTGTGCGCGGAGTTCGCGGCGCTGCACGCGGCGGGGCGGGTCGTGCCGGGGCACTTCGAGCCGAGGCCGACGGGGGATCCGCTGCACCGGTATCCGCGGGTGATGCAGCCCCACGAGATCAACGCGCTCGCGCGGCGGTTCCTGCTGGACGCGCGGCTTCGGGTGATCTTGGAGGCGCTGTTCGGGGAGGAGGTGCTGGCCGCGCAGAGCATGTTCTACTTCAAGCCGCCGGGGGCCCGGGGGCAGGCGCTGCACCAGGACAACTTCTACCTGCGGGTGGAGCCGGGGACGTGCGTCGCCGCGTGGGTCGCCTGTGAGGCGATCGACCGGGAGAACGGCGGCCTTGAGGTGGTGCCGGGGACGCATCGGATGGACTTGTTCTGTCCGGAGGAGTCGGATGCGGGGCTGTCGTTCGCGCGGGAGTACGTGGCACCGCCGGAGGGGCTCGCGGCGGTGCCGGTCGATATGGGGCCGGGGGATGTGCTGTTCTTCAACGGGAGTCTGGTGCACGGGTCCCAGCCCAATCGCTCCGCTGGGCGGTGCCGGCGGTCGTTCATCGGCCACTATGTGGGGCGGTCGGCGGAGCGGATCGGGGCGTACTACCGGACGTTGAGCATGGGTGGGGAGAGGGTTCCTCTGCTGGAGAGCGAGGGGACCGGGCCGTGCGGGACCGAGCGGTTGTGATTCGGGTGCGGGTGCGATGTGGTTGCTCGCGCGGTTCCTCCCCCAGCCTTCGGCTGGGGGTACCCCCAGCGCCCCTGAGGGGGCGCTTCAGTGGCCGGAGATGGGATGGGGGCCGTAGGGCTGCTCCAGCTCTTCCAACTCCTTGTCGCTGAGCGCCAGTTCCACCGCCGCCACCGCGTCCTCGATGTGGTTCGGCTTCGACGCGCCGATGATCGGGGCCGTCACCGTGTTCTGGTGGAGGAGCCAGGACAGGGCCACCTGGGCGCGCGGGACGCCTCGGTCGTCGGCGATGCGGGTGACCGCCTCGACGATCGTGCGGTCGCCCTCCTGGTAGAGGCGGTTGCCGAAGTTGTCCGTGGAGCTGCGCTCGGTGACCGTGCCCCAGTCGCGGGTGAGGCGGCCCCGGGCCAGCGGGCTCCACGGCAGCACGCCCACGCCCTGGTCGGCGCAGAGCGGGAGCATCTCGCGCTCCTCCTCGCGGTAGAGGAGGTTGTAGTGGTTCTGCATGGACACGAACTTGCTCCAGCCGTGCCGCTCGGCCGTGTACTGGGCCTTGGAGAACTCCCAGGCGTACATCGAACTCGCCCCGATGTAACGCGCCTTGCCCGCCTTGACGACGTCGTGCAGCGCCTCCATCGTCTCCTCGATCGGCGTGGCGTGATCGTAGCGGTGGATCTGGTAGAGGTCGACGTAGTCGGTGCCGAGACGGCTGAGGCTGTGGTCGATCTCGGTGAGGATCGCCTTGCGGGACAGCCCGCCGCCGTTGGGGCCCGGGCGCATCCGGCCGTGCACCTTGGTGGCGAGGACGATCTCGTCGCGCTGGGCGAAGTCGCGCAGCGCCTTGCCGACGATCTCCTCGCTGGTGCCGTCGGAGTAGACGTTGGCGGTGTCGAAGAAGTTGATGCCGGCGTCGAGCGCCTGCCGGATCAGCGGGCGGGTCGCCTCCTCGTCGAGGGTCCACTCGTGGGTACCGCGGTCGGGCAGGCCGTAGGTCATGCAGCCGAGGCAGATCCGGGACACGTCCAGACCGGTGCGGCCGAGCTTCACGTACTCCATCGTTGTCTCCCACCGTCGAGATCACGTCGTACAGAGGCGAGCGTACGTCGGCCGGCCGTCCGGTCTCCTGTCGTGGCGGTGGTTATCGGACGATGTCAGGGCTGCTCCAGCAGGTCGAGTGCCTGTTCCCAGGCGAACTCGGGGCGCCCGCCGTCCGCTTCGGCCTCGCCGGCACAGGGGTCGCCGAAGCGGACGCCGAGCGCGCGCAGCCGGGTCAGGCTCTCCTGGTAGGCGGGGTGGGCGGCCAGCGCGCCGGCGACGCAGGGCAGGACGGCGATCGGGACGTCGAGTCCCAGGGCCTCGCAGAGGGTGCCGACGGCGAGGGTGTCGGCGAGCCCGGCGGCCCACTTGTTGACGGTGTTGAACGTGGCGGGGGCGACGACGACGGCGTCCGGCGCGGGGAAGGGGCGCGGATCGGAGGGGCGGCGCCAGGCCGACCGGATCGGGCGGCCGGTGCGCGCCTCCGCCTCGGTGGTGTCGAAGAAGCCGTTCATGGCCACGGGTGTGGCGATGACCCCGACCTCCCAGCCGCGTTCCTGGGCCGCGGTGATGAGCCTGCCGACGCCCGCGGCGATGCCGGCGGCGCAGACGACCAGGTAGAGGAAGGGCTTGCGGGGCTCGTCGGTCATCCGGGAACCCTATGCGGGGAGCTACCGGAGCGGGAAGGACAGGCCTCGCTCGGACTCCGGGCGCGGACCGTGGATCCGGCGCTCGCGCTCCTCGATCCGGACGTCGTTGATGCTGGCCTCGCGCCGGGTCATGAGTCCGTGCTCGTCGAACTCCCACAGCTCGTTGCCGTACGAGCGCCACCACCGGCCGTCCGCGTCGCGGCACTCGTACTGGAAGCGGACCGCGATGCGGTCGCCGTCGAAGGCCCACAGGTCCTTGCGGAGCGCGTAGTCGAGCTCGCGGGCCCATTTGCCGGTGAGGAACGCGACGATCGCGGCGCGGCCGGTGACGAAGGTGTCGCGGTTGCGCCAGACCGAGTCCTCGGAGTAGGCGAGCGCGACCCGCTCGGGGTCGCGGGTGTTCCAGGCGTCCTCGGCGGCCTGGACCTTCTGGACGGCGGTCTCCCGGGTGAAGGGCGGCAGGGGCGGGCGGTCGGCCATGGTCTCCTCCTCGACGAAGGGAGAACGTGCGTTCTCCGGGTCGCTGCTACCGTAGGAGAACGCACGTTCTCTCGTCAAGGAGTGGCCCATGGACAGCGCGGTCGCGCGTGAGCAGGCTCTGGACGCCGCCGAACGGCTGTTCTACGGGCGCGGGGTGCAGTCCGTCGGCATGGACGACATACGCGGCGTCTCCGGCGTCTCCCTCAAACGGCTCTACCAGCTCTTCCCCGCGAAGGAACAGCTCGTGGAGGCCTATCTGGAGCGGCGGGACGTGCGCTGGCGGCAGCGGCTCGCCGAGCACGTGCGGCGAAGCGATGACCCTCGGGAGCGGCTGCTCGCGGTCTTCGACTGGCTGGAGGGGTGGTTCGGCGAGGCGGACTTCCGGGGGTGCGCCTGGATCAACGCGTACGGCGAGCTCGGCGCCACCTCCCCCCGCGTGGTCGCCCAGGTGCGGGGCCACAAGCAGGCGTTCCGGGACTACCTCGCGGAGCTGGTGGCCGACGCCGGGCTGGACGCCGCGCTCACCGGGCCGCTGTTCCTGCTCGCCGAGGGCGCGATGGTCACCGCGGGCGTCACCGGGAGCACGGAGGCCGCGGCGGAGGCCCGCGCGGCGGCCCGGGTGCTGCTGCGCGCCGGGTGAGGTCAGGCCACGGCGGCGAGCCGGGAGAGCGTGGCGCGGGCCTCGGCGAGGGAGGCGGCGGCTGCTTCCTCCTGGCCGGCCAGGAAGGGCAGCACGTCGACGCGGGTCAGCTCGGCGGCCACCGGGTGGAGGTGCTCGGGCCGGACGCCGAGCCGGGCCGTCCAGGCTTTCAGGTACGGGGTCTGGAAGTCGAAGGCCGCCCGGCCGGTGTCCGGCGTTCGTGCTGCACGACCTGTTCGGGGTGCCGTTCGAGCGGATCGCGGCGATCACCGACCGTTCGCTGCCGGCCGCGAAGAAGCTCGCCAGCCGGGCCCGGCACAAGGTGCGCGGCACGCCCGCGCTGCCGGACGCCGAGCAGGACCGGCACCGCGGGGTCGTGGAGGCGTTCCTGGCCGCGGCCCGGGGCGGTGACCTGGGCGCGCTGCTCGGCCTGCTCGCCCCGGACGTGGTCCGGCACGCCGACCCCGCAACCCTGTCGCCGGGAGTGGCGGCGGAGCTGAGGGGCGCGCGGGCGGTCGCGGAGGGCACGGTGCTGCTGCGCGAGCGCGCCCGGTTCGCCGTACCGGCCCTGGTGGACGGCCGGGTCGGCCTCGTCGTCGCCCCGCGCGGACGGCTGCGGTACGTCCTGCGGGTCACCGTCGAGGGCGACCGGGTGGCGGCGTACGAGGTGGTCGCCGACCCGGTGCGGCTGCGCGGGCTGGAGGTGGCGGTGCTCGATGTGCCGGCGGCCGCCTAGCCCGTCGGTTCCTTGACCGTGATGGCGTGCACCGGGCAGGCCCGGGCCGCTTCCTTGACCAGCGGGTCGCCGCCGCCGTCTTCCATGCCGGGGAGCAGAGTGCTGAAGCCGTCGTCGTCCTGGGTGAAGACGTTCGGGGCGGTCAGGGCACACTGCCCCGCGCCGATGCAGACGTCCCGGTCGATCTCGATGTGCATGGCAGGAGCCTCTTACCAGGTCACGGGGAGTTCCAGCATCCCCTGGATCGTGTCGCCGGGTTTGAAGGGAATCTCCTCCGGCGGTGCGGCGAGCCGCAGGTCAGGGAGCCGCTCCCACAGGGTGCTCAGGGCGATCTCCAGCTCGGTGCGGGCCAGGTTCTGGCCCAGGCACTGGTGGATGCCGAAGCCGAACGCCACGTGGTGGCGGGCCGGGCGGTGCCAGTCGAGGGTGTCGGGGTCGTCGTACACGGACTCGTCGCGGTTGATGACGGAGGTCGCGAAGAGCACGCCGTCGCCTTTGCGGATGGTGGAGCCGTCCAGCTCGATGTCCTCCAGGGCGACGCGCAGCAGCCCGTCGGCGATGGACAGCATCCGCATCAGTTCCTCGACGGCGGCGGGCACCAGCGCGGGGTCGGCGCGCAGCTCTGCGAGCCGCTCGGGCTGCTGGAGCAGGGTGAAGGTGCCGAGCGAGATCATGTTGGCGGTGGTCTCGTGCCCGGCGACCAGCAGGATGAGGGCCAGTGCGACGACCTCGGCGCGGTCCAGGGCGCCCTCGCGCAGCCGCTCGTGGACGAGGTCGTCGAGGACCCCGTCGCCGGGCGCCTCGTCCCGGCTCTTGCGGTCGGCCAGGTCGCCCAGATAGGCCTCCAGTCGGTCGCGCGCGTCCAGGGAGTCGGCGGGCGCCGGACCGCGCAGCAGCCGCCGGGACTGCGCCTCGAAGAACTCGTGGTCGGCGTAGGGCACACCGAGCAGGTCGCAGATGACCATGGACGGCACGGGCAGTGCGAAGGAGCTCACCAGGTCGGCGGGCGGTCCCGCGGCGATCATCTTGTCGAGCAGCTCGTCGACGATCCGCTGGATGGCCGGCCGCATCCCGGTCGCCCGTTTGAGGGTGAAGTCCGGGATGAGCATCCGGCGCTGGGTCTGGTGCTCGGGATCGTCGAGGCCGAGCAGCGCGACCTGGCGGCGCTCCCGGGCCACCGCGAACCGGGCGTTCGGCATCGGAAAGTCCTCCCGCCGGCGGTCGCTGGAGAGCCGGGGGTCGGAGAGCAGCGCCCGGGCCGCGCCGTGGCCGGTGACCGCCCAGGCGGTGCGGCCGTCGTAGAGACGGATACGGGACAGCGGTGTTCCGTCCCGCAGCGGGTCGTAGCCGGTGGGCGGGTGGTAGGGGCACGTGCGGTCCTGCGGCCAGGCCACGGGGTCGGCCTGGCCGCCGGGAGAAGTGGGTTCCGTCAGGTCCGTCAGTTCTTTCATGGAAGACCTCGCAGACGAGTGTCGTACGTCGTGCCGATCTTCATTAGATGCTCGGGGCACCTATGGGGCGACCGGAAGTTCGGCCAGATCGCTGCATCGGGTGATCTGGCCGAAGCACGTTCGGTCGGGGGACGATTCCGCGCCGAAATTCGCTTGCCGGTGCGGCGACGCCGGCCCCAGGATCTGCGCATGAACTCTCCTGACGCCATCGTGCCGCTGACCACCGCGACCCTCCGTCGGGTGCGGGTCCAGCAGCAGCCGGGGCGTCCCCGGAGGCCCGAGCCCGCACGCGCGTGACGGCCGCGCTCGTCGCCGGCCTGCTCGCCGGGTACGGGATCGCCGTCCCGGTCGGTGCGGTCGGCACATATCTAGTGTCCCTCACGGCTCGCACGTCACTGCGGACCGGCGCCTGCGCCGCGCTCGGCGTGGCGAGCGCCGACGGCCTGTACGCCCTGCTGGCGACCGTCGGCGGTGCCGCGCTGGCGGCTGCGCTGGTACCGGTGCTCGGACCGCTGCGGCTGGTGTCGGCCCTGGTGCTGGTGGGGCTTGCCGTGCGCGGTGCGGCGGTCGCGCTGCGCCAGTACCGCGAGCGGCGGCTCGCGACGCGGGAGGGGCGGCCGGTACCCGGCCCCGGACGGGCGTATCTCGGCCTCCTCGGGATCACGCTGCTCAACCCCACGACGGTGATCTACTTCGCCGCCCTGGTGGTCGGCACGCGTACGGCCGAGGCGGTACGGCCGCTGGAGCAGGGTGTCTTCGTCCTCGCCGCCTTCGCCGCGTCCGCGAGCTGGCAACTCCTGCTGGCGGGCGGCGGGGCGCTCCTCGGCCGCGGCCTGACCGGCCACCGGGGCCGCCTCCTCACGGCGCTGCTGTCGAGCTGCGTGATGCTGGGACTGGCGGCCCGGATGGTGCTGTCGCCGGGCTGACGTCCGTGCACCGGAGGCGTGGGCGAGATCCCGTCACGGGAGCGGTGTCGTACGGATGATCCGGGGCACTTCGCGTGTTGAATCGTGCTGTCAGTCTTGGAACCGACGAGGGGACGGACCTCATGCCTCTTGAGGGCGAGTACGAGCCCAGCCCGACCGCCTGGGTGCGCGAGCAGGTCGAGTTGTACGAGAGCTCGGGCGGGAAGGAGGGCACGACCCTGATGGACACCGGGATGCCCGTCATCCTGCTCACCACCCTGGGGGTGAAGAGCGGGAAGATCCGCAAGACGCCGCTGATGCGGGTGGAGCACGACGGGGCCTACGCCGTGGTCGCCTCGCAGGGCGGCGCGCCCAAGCACCCGGTCTGGTACTTCAACGTCACGTCCCACCCGGCCGTCGAGCTCCAGGACGGGCCGGTCAAGCAGGACATGACCGCCCGCGAGGTCACCGGCGCGGAGAAGGCCGAGTGGTGGGAGCGGGCCGTCGCGGCGTACCCGCCGTACGCCGACTACCAGAAGAAGACCAGCCGGGAGATCCCGGTGTTCGTGCTGGAACCGAAGTAGCTGGAACCGAAGTAGCTGGAACCGAAGTAGCCGGAACCGAAGCCGGGGAATTGACGGTTCCGGGAATTCATTCCGGCCGGGGACCGTCGGAATTTAGAAAAATCTGTTTCGGGGAGGCATGAACCGGCTTCGTGCCGGGCAGCCGAATATCAGGCCCCGCCGCGTTCCCCCGTCGCGGCGGGGCTTTCGTCTGCCTCCTGCGCGGATCGGTCGGTCACGTCCAGGAAGATCTGGTCGGTCTCGTGGAACGTCTCGGTGAGCGCCCCCTTGATGCGCACCAGGACCTCCTCCACCTCCTCGCTGTCGAGGCCGGGCACCAGGTCGACCCGGGCCGCGACCAGGGTCGATTCGAGGCCCATCTGCATCGTGAAGAGCGCCTCCACACTGTCGATCCCGGTCTCCGCCTCCAACTGCTCCCGGATCCTGCCGCTGAGCGCCGGATCCGCGGCCTCGCCGATCAGCCGACCACGGGCGTCGGCGCCCAGCCGGTAGGCGACGAACATCAGCAGGGCGCCGATCGCCAGTGAGGCCGACGCCTCCCAGGCGACCTGGCCGGTCACCATGTGCAGGACCATGCCGACGATCGCGAGGCAGACGCCGAGCACCGCGGTGCCGTCCTCGGCGATCACCGTGCGCAGCGCCGGATCCCGCAGCCCCTGCTCCTCCCGGCGGGCCTGGTGCAGCGCCCGGAGCAGGGACGCGCCCTCGGCGAGCAGGGCGACGCCCAGCACGATCAGGCCCGCCACATAGCCGCTGAGCTTCTCGTCCGCGCCGTTGCGCAACGCCTCGATCCCCTGGAAGAGGGAGAAGCAGCCGCCCCGACGAAGATCCCGACAGCCGCGAGCAAGGCCCAGAAGAAACGCTCCTTGCCGTAGCCGAAGGGGTGCCGGGCGTCGGGCGGGCGGCGGCTGCGGCGCAGGGCGGCCAGCAGGAACACCTCGTTCAGGCTGTCGGCGACGGAGTGCGCGGCCTCCGACAGCAGCGCGGGCGAGCCGGCGACGACACCGCCGACGGCCTTCGCGGCCGCGATCACCAGATTGGCGGCGAGCGCCACGAACACGGTCACGCGGGTCCGGCGGTCGGCCTCCGGCTGCTCCGACTGCTTCTGCTCCGACTGCTTCTGTTTCAGATGCATCTGCTGCACCTGCTGCATCTGCGACGGTGTCCTGCTCACGACCGCCGACTGCCCCGACGCGGGGTGATCACTCCGTGCGAGAGGCGGAAACAGGGAACTCATTCCCTCAGGGCTCCCGGTCGACCGTAGGGCGGCCCCCTGACAAGGAGGACGCATGAGCGGCGGCGACGGCAACAGCGCGCTGGGACACAAGGCATTCGACCGGTCCCCCAGCCACTTCACGGACCGGATCACCGCGGACGGACGGGACGGCTGGCCGGTGGCGGCAGGTCGCTACCGGCTGGTGGTCAGCCGAGCCTGTCCGTGGGCGAGCCGGGCGGTGATCTCCCGGCGGCTGCTCGGCCTGGAGGACGCCCTGTCACTCGCCGTCACCGACCCGATCCAGGACGACCGCAGCTGGCGCTTCACCCTCGACCCCGGCGGCCGGGACCCGGTGCTCGGCATCCGGTACCTCAGCGAGGCGTACGACCGCCGGGAGACCTACTACCCGGGCGGGGTGAGCGTGCCCGCGGTCGTGGACGTGCCGAGCGGGCGGCTGGTCACCAACGACTACCAGCGGCTGACCCTGGACCTGGCCACCGAGTGGACGGCACTGCACCGGGACGGGGCGCCGGACCTCTATCCGGCAAGGCACCGGGACGAGATCGACGCGGTGATGGCGGGGGTGTACGAGGACGTCAACAACGGGGTCTACCGGGCCGGGTTCGCGCACGAGCAGAAGGAGTACGAGGAGGCGTGCGCCGGCGTGTTCCGGCGGCTGGAGCTGCTCGCCGAGCGGCTCGCCGGGCAGCGCTACCTGGTCGGGGACACGATCACGGAGGCCGACATCCGGCTGTTCACCACGCTGGTGCGGTTCGACGCCGTCTACCACGGTCACTTCAAGTGCAACCGCTTCAAGCTCGCGGAGAGCCCGGTGCTGTGGGCGTACGCCAGGGACCTCTACCAGACGCCGGGATTCGGTGACACCGTCGACTTCGACCACATCAAGCGGCACTACTACCAGGTCCACACCGGGATCAACCCGACCCGTATCGTGCCCCTCGGCCCGGATCTCGCCGGGTGGCTGACGCCCCATCACCGGGAGGAGCTCGGCGGCCGGGCCTTCGGGGACGGGACGCCACCCGGCCCGGTGCGGGCGGCCGAGGAGGTCGCGGTCGCGGGGCGGCCCTGACAACGCGGAGGCAGGCATGGCCAAGAGCAGGAAGAAGCTGAAGCTCCCCCTCGTCTACGCGCCCCTCGGTTTCGCGCTGAGCTGGGCCGGCGGGGCGTTGGGCGCGCTGGCCTTCCGCCGCACCTGGAAGGCGCTGCGCGGCGAGGACGACGCGCCGGACGCCCTGGACCGGGACCGCGGCTGGGGCGAGGTGCTGCTGGCCGCGGCGGTCCAGGGCGCGGTCTTCGCGGTGGTGCGCAGCGCGGTGGACCGTACCGGCGCGACGGCCATAGAGCGCTCCACCGGGGTGTGGCCGACGGCCGGCAAGGGTGGCCGGGACTGAGCGGTGCCGGGTCGGCGTAGCTCCGCTCCTCGTACGGCCCGGCGGGGTCCTGTGTCTCGACGAGCAGACACGAAGCGTCAACGATCCGCTACAGTGGGTACGTCTCGGGCGAGAACCAAGTCCGATGCAGTGCCGCACCTTTGCCTTTCGGGCCCCGGGCAGGTTCCGTCCCGGCTGGCGTTGATCGCGTCAGACTCTCCCGCCCGCCAAGCGAGAGAGCAGCGTGAGTCAGGAATCTCCCCTCGCCTGCGGCGGGAGAGGGTTCAACAGTGCCGTGCTTCCTCCGTACGTAAGCCGTTGGAGCGACAGGGGAGGACCGACCCAGGTCCTCCCCGCGGTCTGTCCCCGATCACCGGAATCAGCCGACCGCCGGCCACTTCCCCTCGCGGCCGTCAGGCACCTTGGGCCGCCCGGATCTCCGCCAGCCGGGCCTCGGCCGCCGTCAGCAGCAGGTCGAGGGCGGCCGGATAGGAGCTGCCCCGCATCGAGGCCACGAGATGGCCGGCGGTGGCCGCGATGTTCGGGTGGCTGGTGGCGGGCAGCCGGGCGTAGGTCGCCCGCCACACGTCCGCCTCGGCATCCCGGGCGGGCCTGGGCAGGGCGGTGTTGGCGGAGTCGAGGGCGCCGTACGCGAGGGCCTGGTCGACGAAGGCGTGGTAGACGCGGACCGCCTCGGCGTCCGGGAAACCGGCGGCCCGGAGTATCCCGAGGATGGTCTCGACGGCCTGGATCTCGTACGTCCGCCCGGTCACCCGGTGGGCGCTGAGCACCGCCGCCCGGGGGTGGGCGAGGGCGCCGGCGTGCATCCGCAGGCCGAGGTCGCGCAGGTCGGCGCGCCAGTCGCCGGTGGGCCGCCAGACCCGCAGGGTACGGCCGATCAGTTCGTCCGCGACGGCGAGCATCAGGTCGTCGGTGTGCCGGAAGTAGCGGTAGAGGGAGCTGGGATCGGCGCCCAGGGCACGGCCGAGGCGGCGCACCGACAGGGCGTCCGCGCCGTGCTCCTCGATCAGCCGCATCGCGGTCTCGACGATCAGCTCCTCGGAGAGGACCACGCCCTGTTTGGTGGGGCGCCGGCGCTGCCGGGCGGCGGCCGGGACGACACGTTCGCTCAACGGACCTCCTCATGACGTGCGGGCACCTTATGACAACACCGTTGACCTGTGAAGGGCACCGGCAGTTTCATGTCCCGTCACCGGGGCCGACCAGTCCGGCCCCCAGGTGCGAGCGGAGTGTGCCGGCCATGACCGACCAGCCCTACACAGCGGACCCCCCTGAGTTGCGCAGATCCCTCGGCGTCCTCGACGGCGTCGCGGTCGCCGCGTCCAGTACGGCAGCCACGACCAGCATCGGCATCGGTCTGGGGGTGACGGCCGGGGTGGTCGGGCTGCATCTCCCGGCCGTCATGCTGCTGGCGTTCCTGCCGGTCCTCGGCATCGCGGGCGCCTACTCCCGGCTGAACCGGGTGGAGCCGAACGCGGGCAACGGCTACGTGTGGGTGGGCCGTTCACTCAATCCGTGGCTCGGCTTCATGGTCGGCTGGGTGAACATCGTGGCGACGGTGGCCTTCCTCGCGTACACCACGGCGGTCACGGGATCCGCGGTGCTGCAACTGGCGGGAGAGGCCGGGGTACACCGCATCGGCTCGCTCGCCCTCGACCCCGGTTCGACGGCGCAGACCACGGCCCTCGGCATCGTCGCCCTCGTCGCCGTCACCCTCACCGCCGTGACCGGCATCCGCACCGCCGCCCGCCTGCAGACCGGGCTGCTGGTCTTCGAGTACGTGGTCCTGCTCGGGTTCTGCGGCTACGGCATCGTCAAAGGACCGCACCCCTTCAGCCTGAGCTGGTTCGACCCGTTCGCGATCCCGTCGGCCACCGCACTCGCCCAGGGCCTGCTCCTTTCGGTGTTCTGCTACTGGGGTTTCGAGGCCGCGTTCAGCGTCAACGAGGAGGTCCGCGACCCCCGGGACGCCTCCCGGGCCGGGTTGATCACCCTGGTGACCATGCTGGGACTGTTCCTGCTCGGCTCGGTGGCCTTCCAGCGGGTGCTGTCGGAGCAGGAGCTGGCCGGGCACGGGGCCGAGGGGCTGGCGTTCTTCGGCGACCGGCTGGCCGCGCAGCCGTGGGCCGCGCTGCCGCTGGTGGCGCTGATGTTCTCGGCGGTGGCCTCCCTCCAGGCCGGGGTGATCCCGACGGCCCGGGGCATGTTCGCGATGAGCCGGGACCGTACCCTCGGGCCGGTGTGGTCCAGGGTCAGCGCCCGGTACGGGACCCCGGCGGCCGGCACGCTGCTGATCGGCGCGCTGGCCACGGCGGTCGCCGGGCTGGCCCTGGTGATCCCGCGGCTCGCCGACATGATCATGGCGACGGTGAACGCGGTCGGCATCGTCGTCGCCCTGTCGTACGCGCTCACCGCGCTCGCCGCCGCCGCGCGCTTCCGCTCCCTGCTGCGCGAGGATTGGTGGCAGGGGGTACGGGCCGTGCTGCTGCCGGCGCTGAGCGCCCTCGCCCTGCTCGGTCTCGGCGGCTACCTCGGCTGGTCCTTCTACACCTCCACCGACCACTTCGAGGTCAGCGCGGACAACGGGTGGTTCCTGCTGGCCACCCCGCTGGCGATGATCGCGTCCGGGTTCGTCGCGGCCGGCTGGGCGAAGTACGTGCGCCGCTCGCCGTACTTCCGCACCGGCCGGGGCACCGACGCCGACGCACCCCAGCTGCTCACGACCCCCAACTGAGGAACAGGAAACATGCACGCAGATCTGCTCTTCACCGGCGGCCCCGTCCTCACCCCCGAGGGCGCCACGGCGACCGCCGTCGCCGTCACCGGTGAGCGCATCACCGCCGTCGGCTCCGCCGGGGAGCTGCGGGAGCTCGCCGGGCCGCGCACCGAGGTGGTCGACCTCGCCGGGCGGCTGCTGCTGCCCGGATTCCAGGACGCGCACGTCCATCCGGTCCCGGCGGGCCTCGAACTGACCCAGTGCGACCTGACCGGGCTGCGGACCGCCGAGGAGACCGTGGCCGCCGTACGCGCCTACGCCGCGGCGCATCCCGAGCGGGCATGGATCCTGGGCGGCGGCTGGTCCATGGAGGCGTTCGAGGGCGGCACTCCGACGAAGGAGTTGCTGGACGCCGTCGTACCGGACCGGCCGGTGTACCTGCCCAACCGGGACCATCACGGGGCGTGGGTCAACAGCCGGGCGCTGGAGCTGGCCGGGGTCGGCCGCGACACGCCCGACCCGGCCGACGGGCGGATCGAGCGGGATGCCTCCGGCGCGCCGAGCGGCACGCTTCAGGAAGGTGCGATGCAGCTGGTCGGCCGGCTCGCCCCGCCGGCCGGCCCGGCGGACCGGCTGGCGGCACTGCTGCACGCCCAGCGCCATCTGCACGCACTGGGCATCACGGCCTGGCAGGACGCGCTGATCGGGGACTTCCTCGGCATGGACGACCCGTCGTCGGCGTATCTGACGGCGGCCCGGGACGGTTCGCTGACCGCGCGGGTGGTCGGGGCGCTGTGGTGGGACCGGGAGCGCGGGGCCGAGCAGATCCCCGAACTCGTCGAGAAGCGGACCGCGTTGAGCCATGGCAGGTTCCGGGCGGGCACGGTGAAACTGATGCTGGACGGGGTCGCCGAGAACGGCACGGCCGCGCTGCTCGACCCCTACCTGGACAAGTGCGGCTGCGCGACGCGCAATCGCGGGAAGAGTTTCATCGACCCGGGGCAACTACCGGAGTATGTGACCGAGTTGGATGCCCTCGGCTTCCAGTGTCACTTCCACGCGCTGGGCGACCGGGCGGTGCGGGACGCGCTGGACGCCGTCGCGGCGGCGCGGGCCGCCAACGGGATGAGCGACACGCGGCCCCACCTGGCACATCTCCAGGTCGTGCACCCCACCGACGTACCGCGCTTCGCGCGGCTCGGCGCCACCGCGAACATCCAGGCGCTGTGGGCCGCGCACGAGCCGCAGATGGACGAGCTGACGATCCCCTTCCTGGGCCCGGAACGGGCCGGATGGCAGTACCCGTTCGGATCGCTGCTGCACTCCGGGGCCCGGCTCGCGGGCGGCAGCGACTGGCCGGTGAGCAGCCCGGACCCCCTCCAGGGCATCCATGTCGCGGTGAACCGTGTCGAGCCGGGCGGCGACGCGCCGGTGTTCCTGCCGGAGGAGCGACTGGGACTCGCGGCGGCGATCAGCGCGTACACGGCCGGCTCGGCCTACGTGAACCACCTCGACGACACCGGGCGGGTGGCGGTCGGCGCGCTCGCGGATCTGGTGGTCCTGGACCGCGACCCGTTCGCCGGGCCCCCGGAGCGCATCGCGGACACACGCGTCGCGCACACATACGTGGGGGGCGCGCGAGTGTACTCATCTCACGAGGCGTGAGCAGTAACACACATCACGGCCAGGTCACGCGTAGATCATTTACGCTCTGGGCAGCCTCGTAGCGCTTCACGGCTCAACTTTCGAGCCACGAAGGCCAGTTCGAGTGCACGGGTGGCCGACAGGCCACCCGTTCGCAGGGACGGGGGGACTCTGCGCACTGTCGCCCGAAAGGAAACACATGCCTCAGGACGTCACCTTCGACCTGCCCTTCGACTCCCCCGTCAGTGAGCATCCGGAGTTCGCGCGCCCGTCATTCGCGCCGAATCCGGGACATGGACCTGGTGCGCGGCCTCATCGACACGGCTGAGGCAGCGCCCCAGGTCCTCGTCGTGCGGCAAGAACGCTTCGGCGAGGGCGGGCCGTGCACGGAAGGCCGGCGGTGCCGAGGACGCGTCCGCCGTGGACCAGCGCCCCGCTGAGCCCCCCACTTCCCCGGCCGTCGACGCAGCAGTCGCACCCCTCTCCGTCGTTCGCGGCAGGAGCCGGAGCCGGTCGCGTGCGTCCGGCTGTCCGGCGAGGCCGTCGCGGAAGGGGTCGACCTCTCTCGGACACGACCGCCGACGGCCGCGGTCGACCGATTCCATTGTCATGGCCACAACTTGAAGGAGACCGGTGTGAATTCCCGAGGCGTAGATGCTGTTCCGAAGGCGTCCGCCGACAGCCTGCTTCCGGCGCGGCCAAGCGCCCAGTCCCGGCCCACGGAGGCGGGGAACACCCTGGCCGGCCTCTTCGTGAAACGCATGAACGGGAGCACGGAACAGTACCTGAGCTTCCAGAACGCCGCTCAGCAGCGACTGGACGCGCTCGGCTCCCCCCACTCCGGCACCACGCTGCATCTGGCGGGAGCCCTCCATCAGGCGCCGCGCGAGTTCCTCCCGCCCGACGAGGAGGGCTACGCCAGGTTGAGGCACCTCGACACCAGCCTGCGCATGATCGAGTCGGCCTTCCCCGAAGTCAGCACCGATATCGAGCTCTGCCGGCTGACCTGCACGATGCTGGAAGGGGCCTGGCGGAGCCGGGCACTCACCCCGCCGCGCGCGGAGGAACTGACGACCGCCTGCGCCTGCCCGCTGTGCCGTCACCTGCCCACGCCCCCCGCCCGCACGCTGGACGACTACCGCTGGCGGCAGAGCGCCGGTCGCCCCCTCACCGTCAAGACCTGGCCGTACCGCCGGGAACTCGACAGCGTCCTGACCGGCGGATGGTCCTGGACCCGCCAGATGAACGACCTCGAACGAGACCTCGGCCACCGCCACCGCTTCGAGGACGACATCCTCGTCTTCCACGAGTACAAGCGCGTGATCGACACCATCGACACCACGCGCCTCACCCAACACGTCGAAGGCCGCCTGGCCGAGAGCTTCAGCACCAACAGCGCACGAGCCCTGGTCTCCGGACTCTTCGCAGCCCACAAGCGATCCGTCGACGAGTACTGGCTCCAGCAGCACGCCGCGGGAAGCGTCACGCTCCCCCAGACCAACCCACTCGGCCACAACTCGTACTCGGTCCTGCAGATGCTGGACTGCCTGTTCTGGCACGTCGCGCCCGACACCGAACTCTGGCAGGAGGAAAACCTCGCCTCGCTGCTGCTGTGCCGCGTCATCGACGACATGGCCGACGTCCGGGCCGACGCCCTCACCGGCGAGATCAGCAACTTCTGGCTCGCCGAGATGCCCACCCACACCAAGGCCTTCTACGCCGCCTGCGCGATAGCCCTCGTCAAGTACGGCTGCATGCCCGAGGCGCATCGCCCGATGTGGAACACCTGGCTGCTGACCACCACCATCGTCTGGATGGGGCTCACGGGACGGCACGCCCTGTGGTTCGACGGCATCACCGAGGGCCTCCCTCCGGCCGAGGGGTGCCCGTTGTGCGACCTGCGGCCCAACGCATGCACCGGCATCCTCACCCACGGCACGACCCTCACCATCGCCCCGCGGCCCACCGTTCCGGCGCTGAGCGCCCGGACCGCCGAGCTGTCCGCACGCTGCCGGGCCCAGCACCCCGGGGCATGGCCCCTGTTCGACGCCGAACTCCATGCCTTCGAGGCGGTGCACGGCCCTTGGCACGGCGACACCGACAGCACCTGGGAGATCCTGCGCCGCACCTACATCGCCGCCGTGGAGGCGTCCGGCGCCGATCCGTCCCGGGACCGCGCTCGTCAGGTCCAGCAGGACGCCGGTGTGGTCGGATCCGAACGGTTTCACGCCCTGCACGACCCGCTGACCGGGCGGGAGGACACCACACTGCTCGCCTACATGTTCGGCTGCGCCCACCCGCATTTCCTCTGGAACGCCACGGGCTACCGTCCCACGGGCGTCGCGGGCGACTGGCTCGACGGCTGACGCCGCAACTCCCGTTGCCCGGTCGGGTGACCCGACCGGGCAACGGCGTGTCCGGGCCTATACCGCGAACTCGACCGGCAGGCTGTCCAGCAGGGACATCCATGTGGACGCGGTCGAGGTGAGCTCCTCGGGCGGCACGGCCAGGCGCAGGCCCGGCAGCCGGTGCAGCAGGACGTCCACCGCGATCTGGATGATGGACATCCCGATGCTCTGCCCGGGGCACTCGTGCGGGCCGGCGCTGAAGGCCAGGTGCGACTCGTTGCCCTGCACCGAGACGTCCGGGTCGGGCCGGACCTCGGGGTCGAGGTTGCCCGGTGCGAGACCGAGGACCAGCAGGTCGCCCTCCTCGATGCGGTGCCCGCCCAGCTCGACGTCGCTGACGGCGAAGCGCCCCGGCAGGACGGACAGCGGCGGGGAGTTCCACATGACCTCCTCCACCAGCGCCGTGATCGTCAGCTGACCACTGGTCAGGCCGGCGAGCCGCGAGGCGTCCGTGAGGACGAGCTGCAGCACCCGGGCCAGCAGATTGCTGGTCGTGCTGTGCCCGGCCATCAGCACCAGGCGCAGATGACTCACGACCTCGTCGTGGTCGAGGGCCGCGTGATGCTCCAGCAGGCCGGTGGTGAAGTCGGAGCCGGGCTCGGCCCGCTTGCGCTCGGCGAGTTCACCGAGGATCTCGTGGATGATGCCGTTGTGCAGGATCGCGTCCTCGCCGCCCTGGAACACCATGGCGTTGGACTCGACGAGCCGGCGGCCCTCCGCCTCGGTGAGGCCCAGCATGCGGGCGAGGATCAGCATCGGCAGGTAGCCGGCGTAGTCCGCCACCAGGTCGGCGCGGCCCTTGTCCGCGAACGCGTCGATCTGCTTGTTGGCGAAGTACGTGGCATGGCGCCGGACACCGCGGCCCACGGCGGCCTGGAGCCCGTCGTTGACGGCACCGCGCAGCCGACGGTGCGCCTCGCCGTCCTGGGACACGCAGTCGGGGCGCCAGGCGACCATCGGAACCAGCGGATGGTTCTCCGCGACCCGGCCCTCCCGCCAGTCCCGCCAGATGCGCGCGTCCCGGGCGAACTGGCGGGGATTGTCGAGCACCCGCCGACCGTCCCGGTAGCCCAGCACCAGCCAGGCGTGGATGTCGCCCTCCAGCAGCACCGGCGCGACGGAGCCGTGCTCCTTGCGCAGCCGCTCGTAGATGCCCAGCGGGTCGGTCGCCGCCTCGGGTCCGTACAACCGGGTCAGTTCGGCCGAACCGTGCGCGACCGGGCAGCCGCGCGGGGTGTCGGGGGTGTCGGCGTTCTGATCGTTCATCGGGGCTCCAGTGCGACGGCGGAGCGTTCCTTCAAATGACGTATCAGGGCGATCAGCACGTCTCGGCTGGAGGCCCGGTCGCGGGCGTCACAGGCCACGATCGGGGTGTGCGGGGAGATGTCGAGGGCGTCCCGGATCTCCTCGATGGGGTGTTCCTTGCAGTCCGGGAAGACGTTCAGGGCGATGACGAAGGGCACGTTCTGCCGCTCCATCTCCTCGATCGCCCGGAAGCTGGAGGCCAGCCGGCGCGTGTCCACCAGGACGATCGCACCGAGCGCGCCCTTGAACAGGCCGTTCCACAGGAACCAGAACCGTTCCTGTCCGGGGGTGCCGAACAGGTACAGCATCAGGCCCTCGTTGAGGCTGATCTTGCCGAAGTCGAGGCTGACCGTGGTCTCGGCCTTGTCCGCGACGCCGATCAGGTTGTCGACGCCGACGGTCGCCTGGGTGAGGGTCTCCTCGGTGGTGAGCGGCTTGATGTCGCTGACGGAGCGGACCATGGTGGTCTTCCCGGTGCCGAACCCCCCGGCGATCATCACCTTGACCGAGCGGGTCCCCCCGGCACCGGGGTCGCCGGGATGGTCAAAGCCTTTCAAGTCCACTGAGTACCTCCTGGAGGAGCGCGAGGTCAGGCCCGCGTCCGGCGTGGTGCGCCGGAATGGGATCACGGGCTTCAATACGGCCTGCGTCCAGCAGATCCGCCAACAGCACCGCGAGAATGTTGAAGGGCAATCCGAGATGGGCGGTGAGTTCGGCCACCGAAAGCGGATCACGGCAGCGCCGGACTATCTCCTCGTACTCGTGCTGCATCCCCGGGACGGGGGCGGTGCGGGAGACGACGAGGGTGGCCACGTCGAGGCTCGACGCCGACCCGCCCGGTCCGCTGCGCCCCCCGGTGAGGACGTAATAACGCTCGAGACCGGACGGATCCGTGGGCCGGCGGGGAGCACTCATCCAGAGTGCTCCTCCAGGCGCGGAGAGGTGCCGAGCAGCTCGCCCATCCGCCGTGACAGGTCCCTCATCTGGTGACCGAGCAGCCCCTGGTCGAGTCCTTCGCGGGCGAGGACCCCGAGATACGTCTCCACACCGGCCCGTACGACGAAGAGGTGACCGCCGTCGACCTCGATCATCGCCAGCCGCAGCTGCCCCGCGTACTTGGGGAACTGCTCGGCGACCGGCTGGGCCAGGGCCTGCAGCCCCGCCACCACGGCCGCGAAGCGGTCCACGTCGTCGGGGTCCTCGGCGCCAAAGGAGGTGATGGCCTTGCCGTCGCTGGAGGCCACGAGGGCGAAACGGATCTCCGGGATGCTCTCCACCAGATCACGGAGCGCCCAGCTCACGTCGGTTCCCTGTTGCGTCATGTGGACTAGTCGCTCTCTTCAGTGCGGTGCTCGGCGGACTCGCGTCCGGCGGCGGCGTCATCGGCGCCGGCCGGGGTCGCGGGTGCCGCGTCGTCTTCGTCTCCGGTCAACTCGGCCTCGCTGTCCGCCGCTTCGCCTGCGGCGGGCATGCGGCCCGCGGTGGCGAAGGCGGCCAGGCCGGCGAAGGACTCCTCGGGCGGGACCGCGGGGAACGCGGCGCCCTCCGAGCGTTCCGTGCGAACGGTGCGCTCCTCGGGCTGCTCCTCCTCGCGGCGCCGGCTGCGCCGCCGGGGCAGTCCGCCCGGGGTGGTGTCCAGGGCCTCGCCGGACTCCGGCTGAGTGACGGTTTCGACGGCGACCGGGCCGTGCGCCTGCACCGGGGACGCGGCGGCGGGGGCGGCCGCCACGGGGGCCGGAGCGGCGGGGGCCGCGGGCAGCGGGCTGAAGTACTTGTGCGGGACCACGACGACCACCGAGGTGCCGAGCCAGGGCGAGTCCGCGAAGGTGACCCGGATGCCGTAGCGGCGGGCGAGGATGCCGACGACCCGCAGGCCGATGCTGGCGTCCTCGGAGATGCCCCCGATACCGGGTCCGGCGTCGGTGCCCGCCAGGGAGTGCTCGGCCTCGCGCTTCTTCTCCTCGCTCAGGCCCTTGCCGGAGTCCTGGATCTCGATGCCGACGCCGTTGGGCACCTCCTTGCCGGAGACGACGACCGGCTCGGTGGGCGGCGAGTAGCGGGCCGCGTTGTCCAGCAGGTGGGCGAAGATCAGCGTGAGGTGGTCCACCAGACCGCCGTCGACGCCGAGTTCGGGCAGGTGCCGGAGCTCGACGCGGTGGAAGTCCTTGATCCTGCCGATGCCGCCGCGCACCACGCTGAGCAGGCGCTGGGGCTCCTGCCACTGGCGGCCGGGGCGGTCCGAGCCGCCCAGCACGCCGATGCTGCCGGCGAGCGAGTCGGCGGGGCCGAGTTCCTGGTCGAGCTCCATGAGACCGCGGGCCACGGCGGGCAGCCGGCCGTGCTCACCCTGCATCTCGTGCAGCCGGCCGCGCAGCTTGCTGGTCAGGACGTGGATGCGGTTGCCGATGCTGATCACGGCCTGCTCGGCGGAGGTGGAGCGGTTGAACTCCTCCTCCACACCGATCAGCGACGTGCGCAGGATGCGGCGCAGGTCGGCCCGGACGTCCTTGTCGACCTTGGCGCACTGCTCGGTGACGGGCAGCAGGTCGTCGATGGCGTCGCCCTCACGCAGCCGCTTCAGCGCGTCGGGCAGCTGCTCGTCGGCGAGCCGGGAGATCGCGGCCCGCTGGTGCGTGACCTGCTCCTGCCAGACCTCGGCCTGGTCGGCGAGCTGTGCATCGGAGGACTTCAGCTGGTCGGCGAGCCGCTCCTCGTACGCCCGTGCCTGCTCGGCCAGTTGGGCGTCGTAGTGGGCGGTCCGGTCGGCCAGCCGGCTCTCGAAGGCGGACGCCTGCTCAGTGAGCTGGGCGTCGAACGCGGCCGACTGCTCGTCGAGCCGGCCCTCCAGCGTGGCGCGCTCGGCGGAGAACTTGCGCTCCAGACCCGAGACATGCTGCTGCCACTGCTGGGAGTGCTCGGCCTGCGAGCTGCGGAACGACCCTTCGGCGCTGCGCAGTTGGCGCTGCGTGCGGATCAGCAGGCGCACGCACACCGAGCTCGCGACGGTGGCCGCGGCACCGGCGACGGCCGCGGTTATTCGCTCCGAGCTCATGAACGTGGCGGCGACCGTCCCTCCCCCTAAGGCCAGCGGCATCAGCCACCAGCTGTACCAGGCGACAGGGGCCCGCGCCGCCGGCGGCGGAGTGGCGAGTTCCATCTGCATCCCTCGAAGCAACACAATCGAACAACAGCGAACAGGGGCGGTGTGCGAAGGCCGCACTCATGAGTGCGCACGACGGGACGGACCCACCCTGGGGTACGTCAACTCGCCGTGACGGAAGGGAGCTTATCGGGTTTGAACCCGAAAGGATCAACCTCGGCGAGCAGAGGAAGTGAGGGTTCCGTCACGCTCCGCCAGGTAGCGGCAAATCAACAAATAACCATTCCCGTCGGTGACTTCCGGACATGCACCCCCACGCTCCGACCGGAAGGCACCGAGACTTCATGGACACCCGTCCAGCTATAGTGGACACCTGTTCAAGAGATGGGGAGGATCCACCGATCATGGAAACCCTGGCGAACGTGCTGGTCGGGCTGGTGGCCGCGCTGCACGCATACATCCTGGTGATGGAGATGTTCCTGTGGCAGAAGGGCCCCGGGATGCGCTTCCACGGCTTCGACGCGGAACTGGCCCGGCGAACCGCGCCGCTCGCCGCCAACCAGGGCCTCTACAACGGTTTCCTGGCGGCCGGCCTGGTGTGGGGACTCGTGGCCGCCGACCCGACCGGCTTCCGGGCCCAGGTGTTCTTCCTGTCGTGCGTGGTGGTGGCGGGGGTGTACGGCGCGGTCACGGCCAACCGGCGGATCCTGTTCGCGCAGGCGCTGCCCGGCGCGCTCGCCCTGGCCGCCGTCCTCGCCGCCCGATGACCGGCCGCCCGGCCGTGGAGGACCCGCGGGCCGCCCGCACCCGGGCGCGGCTGCGGGCGGCCCTCCTGGAGGAGTGCGCCGAACGACCGCTCGCCGAGGCCGGGGTGGCCGCGGTCGCACGCCGGGCCGGGGTGGGCCGTGCCACGTTCTACGTCCACTACGACGGCCTGGAGGCGCTGGCGGTCGACGCCTGCGCGGACGTCGTACGGGAGGCCGTCGACGCGCTGCACGCCTGGCGCGGCCGGCCGGACCCGGTGCACGCGCCGCCGGCGCTGCGGGAGTTCTTCGCCGGGCTGGTCCCGCACGCGGCCCTGTACCGGGAGTTGCTCGCACCCGGCGGCGGGGGTCCGCTGGGCCGGGTGCTGCACCGGGACCTGCGGGCACGCAGCCTGGCCGAGCGGGAGCTGGTGGGCGCGGCGGACGCCCCGCTGGTGGCCTCGGCGGTGGCCGCCACCTTCGCCGGGGTGCTGGCCGACTGGCTGCACGGCCTGCTGGACGCGGGCCCCGACGAAGTCGCGGACCAGGTCTGGCAGTTGCTGGTCGCCCTGCACATGAGCCGCTGAGCGGTCAGGCGCAGGCGAAACCGCGCCGCTCCTTCGGCCAGGCCTCCACGCCGTGCGAGGTGCGGACGTACGCCGTGTCGCCGTCCTTCGTCAGCCACAGCCGCCAGGCACGGAAGCGGTATCCGGTGTCGTGCGCCTCGGCGGGCATCGTGGTGTCACCGTCGTAGCGTCCGGCGAGTACGGAGTCGTGGGCGAACACGCCGTAGGGATCGCGGACGTAGGTCTTGCCGCCGACCGTCAGGAAGTGCGCGGACTGCCAGCCGCAGTGCTCGGCGCCGGCGGAGCTGGTGATCTTCGAGACCGGCACCCGGCGGCCGCGGGCGTCGGTCCAGATCTCGTGCCATCCCGGGCCCGACGTCACGCTCGCCGGGAGTTCGGAGGGATCGCAGGAGGCGTTGGTCTCCGGCCCCCAACCGGGCCTGTCCCGCTGGTCCTTGGCGACCACGACGGCCACCTTCGTGCGCCCGCCGACGTCGTAGGAGTAGAGCACCCGGCCCGCTTCCCGGCGCTCCACACGGTAGCCGTCGCGCGGCACCTCCGGGTCGAACATGTCGAAGAAGAGCCGCAGACCGTCCTCGGGCGAGTCGCCGCCGTCACTGTCGCTCCAGCCGTCGGGCCCGCTGCCCCAGTAGATCTCCCCGTCGCACTCCAGCGCGCGGCCGGCCGCGCCCGAGGCGGTGCGCAGTGCCTGCGCCGTGTTCGCGTCGACCTCCTTCGTGAGGATGTCCAGCGGCCCGCGGTACGGCGTCGCCGGCGGCGTCCCCTCGACCACGACGTCCGGCCCGCCGGCGCCGTCACAGCCCACCGCCGCGGCCGCCACCAGTACCGTCGCCGCCAGACCTCTGCGCATGCCCACCCCTGCCGCTCGTCACCGTTGCCGTCCTTGGACGGCGGAGCGAGCCGGAACGTTCATGCTCGTCGGGAGCGAGGGCTGGCACGATTCCATCGAAGGTTGGCCATCGTGCCATTTTCTCGCCGGGCGTGTCCCGGCAGGCTGGATGACCATGAACGATGTGAACACGATGCGCGCGATCAGCCAGGACGTCCTCGGCGGCCCCGAGGTGCTGAAGGTGATCGAGACGGCGCGGCCGACGCCGCGCCCCAACGAGGTACTGGTCCGGGTGCGGGCCGCCGGCCTCAACCCGACCGACTGGAAGCACCGGGAACACGGCGGCTTCCTGGGCAAGCCGCCCTTCGTCCTCGGCTGGGACGTCTCCGGCACCGTCGAGGAGACCGGGATCGGCGTCGCCGCCTTCAAGGCCGGTGACGAGGTCTTCGGAATGGTGTCCTACCCGTTCGGGCACGGCACGCACGCCGAGTACGTGACCGTCCCGGCCCGTGCCCTGGTGCCGAAGCCGTCAGGGATCGACCACGTCCAGGCGGGTGCGCTGCCGCTGGTGTCGCTGACCGCCTGGCAGGCGCTGGTGGAGTACGCCGACGTCCAGCCGGGGCAGCGGGTGCTGGTCCACGCGGCGGCCGGCGGGGTCGGGCATGTGGCGGTGCAGATCGCCAAGGCGCGCGGCGCGTACGTGATCGGCACGGCAAGCGCCGGCAAGCACGACTTCCTGCGCGAGATCGGCGTGGACGAGTCGGTGGACTACCGGTCCGTGGACGTCACGGAGGCGGTTCGGGACGTCGACGTCGTGCTCGACACGATCGGCGGGGACACCTCGGTCGGTTCGCTGCGGGTGCTGCGGCCGGGCGGGATCATGGTGTCCATCCTGCCGGTGGGCTCGCCGGCGCTGTACGAGGAGGCCGAGCGGCTGGGTGTGCGGGCGGTGCGGATGCTGGTGGACGCCGACCGGGCGGGGATGCGCGCGATCGCGGAGCTGGTGGAGGCGGGGAAGCTGCGGGTGACGGTCGCGGGGACCTTCCCGCTGGCCGATGCCGCCAAGGCGCACGAGCTGGGCGGCACCGGCCGGACCACCGGGAAGCTGGTCCTGGTCGTGGACTGACCCGCGCGGTCAGTAGGTGAGCACGGGCTTGATCGCCTTGCCCGTGCTCATGTCCTGCACGGCCCGGTCGATCTCGGCGAACGGGTAGGTGCTGATCAGCCGGTGCAGCGGCAGCCGTCCCTCGCGGACCAGCCGGACCAGGGCCGGGATGAAGGCCTGGGTCTCGCTGTCGCCGAGGGTCAGGCCGACGATCCGCTTGCCGGCCAGCAACCCGTTGACGTCCAGGGGGACTTCGGTGCCGAAGGGCGGGGCGCCGACGACGACCAGGGTGCCGCGGGCGGCCAGCGCGTCGACGCCCTGGCGGAGGACGCCGACGTTTCCGGTGGTCTCCACGATGCCGTCGGCACCGGCTCCTTCCGAGAGGCGCCGGAGGGCCTCGGGCACGTCCTCCCGGGTCGCGTCGACGGTGTGGGTGGCGCCCACCTCCCGTGCCAGCTCCAGGCGTTCGGCCACCCGGTCGACGGCGACGATCGTGGTGGCGGGGGTGAGCGCGGCGGCCATGACGGCCGACAGGCCGACCGCTCCGGCGCCGAGGACGACGACCGTGCTGCCGGAGGCCGGTGCCAGGACGTTCCACACGGCGCCGACCCCGGTCTGCACCCCGCAGCCGAGCGGGGCGATCGACTCCAGCGGCACGTCCGGGTCCACCTTGACCAGGCTGCGCTCGTCCACCAACGCCCGTTCGGCGAAGGAGGACTGGCCGAAGAAGTGCCCGCCGAGCGGCTCGCCGTCCCGGCTGACGGTGGCGGTGCCGTCGGCGCGTCGGCCGCCGATCAGGTTGAGCGGCAGCCAGGTGGTGCAGTAGGCGGGGTGACCGCCGTGGCAGTTGCGGCAGCCGCCGCACGAGGTGAAGGACAGCACGACGTGGTCGCCGGGGGCCACGCCGGTGACGGCGGAGCCGACGGCCTCGACGACGCCGGCGCCCTCGTGGCCCAGAACTCCGGGCAGCGGAAAGGGAAGTCCGCCGCTCGCCACGCTGAGGTCGGTGTGACACAGGCCGGTGGCGACCATGCGGACGAGCGCCTCGTACGGCCCCGGCGCGTCGAGTTGGACGTCGCCGAGGGTGAAGGGGGCGCCGCCGGACTCGACCACGGCGGCACGGGTGGTGAGGGACATCGTGGGAACTCCTGCTCTGCGGGGCTCAGTCGAGCGAGACGACGACGGACTTGACCTTGGTGTAGGCGGCGAGCGCCTCGGGGCCGTACTCGCGGCCGAAACCGGAGTCCTTGACGCCGCCGAAGGGGACGGCGGGGTCGAGCATCGCCCAGTCGTTGACCCAGACGATCCCGGCCTGGAGGCGGGCGGCGACCCGGTGGGCGCGGGCCAGGTTGCCGGTCTGGATGCCCGAGGCGAGGCCGTACGGCGTGGAGTTGGCGAGGGCGACGGCCTCGTCCTCGGAGTCGAAGGGCTGCACGGTGAGGACCGGGCCGAAGATCTCGTCCTGGATCACCCGGGAGTCGTTCGGCAGGTCGGCGACGACGGTCGGCCGGTAGTAGAAGCCGCCGTTCAGTTCCAGGCGTTCGCCGCCGCAGACGATACGGCCGCCCTCCTTGCGGGCGAGGTCGACGTACTCCTCGACCTTGCGCAGGTGCTTCTCCCCCGCCATCGGGCCGACCACGGTGGCCGGGTCGCGCGGGTCGCCGACCGGGACGCCGGGGACGGCCTCGGCGAGGATGCCGAGCAGGGTGGCGTAGACCGGGCGGGCGACCAGGAGGCGGGGGCCGCCCATGCAGAACTGGCCGGTGTTGAAGACGAAGGCCTTGATGACCGCGCCGACGGCCTTCTCCAGGTCGGCGTCCTCGAAGACGAGGTGGGCCGCGTTGCCGCCGAGTTCCATGGTGACCTGCTTGAGCGCCTCCCCGGCCGTGCTCGCGACGTGCCGCCCGACGGCGGTGGAGCCGGTGAAGGCGACCTTGTCGACGCCCGGGTGGCGCAGCAGTGCCTCGCCCGCGACCGGTCCGGCGCCGGTGACGACGTTCACCACCCCGTCAGGGACGCCCGCCTCCTTGAACAGGCGGGCCATGTAGAGGGCGCTGAGCGGGGTCTCGTCGGCGGGCTTGTGGACGACCGTGTTGCCCGCGGCGAGGGCCGGGCCGATCTTCGAACCGGCCAGGATGAGCGGGAAGTTGAAGGGGGTGATGGCGGCGACGACGCCGATCGCCTCGCGCCGGGTGTAGGCGAGAGCGTTCATCGGTACGTCGCGGACGGCGCCGTCCAGCGAGTGGGCGAGGGCCGCGAAGTGCTCGTAGTCGTTGGCCGCGTTGGTGACGTCGACGGCTCCGGCGAGTGTGATCGGCTTGCCGACGTCCAGGCTCTCCAGGGCGGCTATCTCCTCGGCGTTCTCGCGGATCAGCTGGGCGACGCGGTGCAGCACGCGGCCCCGCTCCCGGCCGCTGAGCCCCGGCCACTCCCCCGCGTCGAAGGTCTCGCGGGCGGTGCGCACGGCGGCGTCGACGTCGGCGGCTCCGGCCTCCGCGACGGTGGTGATCACCTGGCCGGTGGCCGGGTCGGTCACCTCCGTCCGGGCCCCGTCGGCGGCCTCCCGCCACTGTCCGCCGATGAACAGCTGCCCCGGTCCGGTCTCGAAGGTGGTCGTCATTGCCCACTCCCAGCGTCGATCGCTTAGCCTTCAACAAACAGGATTCCTGTTGGTCTCATCCCTGGACCGCAGTCTGATTACAGACAGGATTCCTGTCAATGGTCTAGGGTGATCGCATGGTCGGTACAAGAACACGCCCCTCGCTGCTGTACATGGTCAAGCAGGTGGAGCTGGTGGTGCGCTCACACCTCGACGAGCTGGTGAAGCCCGCCGGGATCACCGCGCTGCAGTACACGGCCCTGACCGTCCTGGAGCGCCATGACGGCCTGTCGGCGGCCCAGCTGGCCCGGGACTCGTTCGTCACCGCCCAGTCGATGGCCGACCTCGTACGGTCGCTGGAGACGCGTGGGCTGATCCGGCGGGAGCGCAATCCACGCAACCGGCGCGAGCTGTTGATCCTGCTGACCGACGCCGCGCGCGAGCTGCTGGCCGGGGTCGCCGGGCCGGTGCGGGAGCTGGAGGAGCGGATGGTCCGCGAGCTCACCGCGCACCAGGAGGAGCAGTTCCGCCAGGCGCTGAGCAAGGCGTGGCACGCGCTCTCCTAGCCCGCCCCCCGGCCCCCTCTCCCGACTCGCCCGCCCGGCTCCTTCTCCCCACCGAGTGGCACCGCTCCCACGTGCCCGTTCGCCGACTGTCGCGCACGCCACAGAAAATGGCGAGCCGAAGCAGCAGACATATGTCAATCGAACATGCTCAAATTCCCTCCATCGAGGGTAACTTGCAAGGCGGGGAACGGAATTGAACCGGCAGGGGTGGGAGGTGATGTCGTCGTGCGCCAGGAACCCCGGCAGGATCCCGCGCCGCTCTCCCGGCACCTGCGCATCCACGAGGACCGCGGCCACACGGTGCTGGAGCTGCGGGGCGAGATCGACATCGCGGCGGCGACGGAGATCGCGCCCCACCTGGACCGGGTGACCGCCCAGGAGAACGCCCGGGTGGTGATCGACCTGCTGCCCGTCGAGTTCTTCGACTGCTCGGGACTGCGGCTGCTGTACCGGGCGCGCAGCCGGGTGCTGGAGCGCGGCGGACAGCTCCAGCTGGTCTGCACGCACCCGCTGACCCTGCGGGTGCTGAAGGTGACCGGGCTGGCGCGGCTGCTGCCGCCGAGGGCGACGCTGGACGCGGCCCTGGGCCAGCCCGAGGCCACGTCCGGCACCTTATGACACCGTTGCCACCGCCGCCACGGTGGTCACTTGAGGATCCTGATCACCTGACCGGCGCCGACGGTCCGCCCGCCCTCGCGGATCGCGAACTTCAGGCCCTCCTCCATCGCGATCGGCTGGATCAGCTGGACGTGCACGGTGGTGTTGTCGCCCGGCATCACCATCTCGGTGCCCGGGGGCAGGGTGACGACTCCGGTCACGTCGGTGGTGCGGAAGTAGAACTGGGGGCGGTAGTTCTCGAAGAACGGGGTGTGCCGGCCGCCCTCGTCCTTGGAGAGGATGTACGCGCGCGCCTCGAACTCCACGTGCGGGGTGACCGATCCGGGCCTGATGACGACCTGGCCGCGCTCCACGTCGTCCCGCTTGACCCCGCGCAGCAGCAGCCCGACGTTCTCCCCGGCCCGGCCCTCGTCGAGCAGTTTCCTGAACATCTCGACGCCGGTGACCGTGGTCCGCGTCTTCTGCGGGTGGATGCCGATGATCTCGACCTCGCTGTTGACCCGCAGCACCCCGCGCTCGATCCGGCCGGTGACGACGGTCCCGCGGCCGGTGATGGTGAAGACGTCCTCGATCGGCATCAGGAACGGCCGGTCCACGTCCCGCACCGGCTCGGGCACGAACTCGTCGACGGCGTCGAGGAGTTCGAGCAGGGCCGCGGTCCACTGGGGGTCGCCCTCCAGGGCCCTGAGCGCGGAGACCTTGACCACTGGGACGTCGTCGCCGTGGAACTCGTACTCGGTGAGCAGTTCGCGCACCTCCAGCTCCACCAGTTCCAGGATCTCCTCGTCGTCGACCATGTCGGTCTTGTTGAGCGCGACGACGATGTACGGCACCCCCACCTGGCGGGCCAGCAGCACGTGTTCCTTGGTCTGCGGCATCGGCCCGTCGGTGGCGGCGACCACCAGGATCGCCCCGTCCATCTGAGCGGCCCCGGTGATCATGTTCTTGATGTAGTCGGCGTGGCCGGGGCAGTCGACGTGCGCGTAGTGCCGGCGTTCGGTCTGGTACTCGACGTGCGCGATGGAGATGGTGATGCCGCGCTGCCGTTCCTCGGGCGCCTTGTCGATCTGGTCGAACGGCGTGAAGGGGTTGAGCTGGGGGAACTTGTCGTGCAGCACCTTGGTGATGGCCGCGGTGAGTGTCGTCTTGCCGTGGTCGATGTGCCCGATGGTGCCGATGTTCACATGCGGTTTCGTCCGCTCGAACCTGGCCTTCGCCACTGGGGCCTCCTGATCGCGTCGGTGCCGCCGAGCGCGGTCCAGCGCTGCGACTCCTCCTTCCTGTCTAGAGGTTGCGCGGCTCGTCGAACAGGGCGCTCACGGACTCACCGTTGTGAATACGGCGTACGGCCTCCGCCAGCGCCGGGGCGATGGACAGGATCCGCAGTTTGTCGGTGTGCTCCTCGACGGGCACCGGCACGGTGTTGGTGCAGACGATCTCCAGCACGTCGGGCTGCTCGCTCAGCCGCTTGAGCGCCCCGGCCGCGAACAGCCCGTGGGTACAGGCGATCCGGATCGACCGCGGCGGACCCAACTCCCTGATCCTTTCGAGGAGTTCGACGACCGTGCTGCCCTTGGCGATCTCGTCGTCGAGGACGATGACGTCCCGGTCGGCCACCTCGCCGATCACCGAACTGATGGTGACCCGGTCGTCCGGGTACCGCTGCTTGGCGCCGGCCGCCACCTGGGCACCGATCAGCCGGGCGAAGGCGGCGGCCTCCTTGGCGTTGCCGAGGTCGGGCGAGACGACGGTGGTGCGCGACAGGTCGTACCGTCGGAAGTGCGCCGCCAGCTCGCGCAGCGCGTGCAGGTGGTCGACCGGCACCGAGAAGAAACCGTGCACCTGCGGGGCGTGCAGGGTCATCGCGAGGACCCGGCTCGCGCCGGCGGCCACCAGCAGGTCGGCGACCAGGCGGCCGCCGAGCGAGATGCGCGGGGCGTCCTTCTTGTCGGAGCGGGCGTAGGAGTAGTGCGGCATCACGACGGTGATCCGGCCCGCGGAGGCGCCGCGGGCCGCGTCGCACATCAGCAGCAGTTCCACCAGGTGCTCCTGCACCGGCCGGACCAGCGGCTGGATCAGGAAGACGTCCCGCTCCCGGCAGTTGGCCTGGAGCTGCACCTCCAGACAGTCGTTGGCGAACCGGCTGACCCGCGTCGGGCTGAGCGGCACCCCGAGGTGCGCGCAGACCTCCTCGGCCAGCTCGGGGTGGGCGCTGCCGCTGAAGACGGCGATGTCTCGCACGATCCGCTCCTCGCATGATCAATACGGGCTACGGGCTCATGCTACGGACCGTGCCGCTCTCACCACGGCACGGGTGTGCCGTCCCAGGAGAAGAACCCGCCGGTAGGGCCGTCGTCGGGCAGCAGCGCCAGCCGTACGGCACCCCGCGCGCCCTCGGCCGGATCACCGCCCCCGACGGCCGCACCGGGCACCAGGTCGGTGGCCCGCCGCCCCGGGGCCAGGGCGTTCACCTTGATCCCGGCCTCGGCCAGCTCCTGGGCGTACAGGACCGTCAGCGCGTTCAGCGCGGTCTTGGAGGAGCGGTAGGCGGCGGCGCGGGGGCTGCCGGGGGCGAACTGCGGATTGGGCCGGGTACTCCAGGTGAGGGACGCGGTGCCGCTGGTGACGTTCACGACGCGCGGGTGGACGGAGCGGCGCAGGGCGGGCAGGAAGGCGTTGGTGACGGCCACGACGCCGAAGACGTTGGTCTCGTACGTCTGCCGGAAGCCGTCGACGCCCGTCTCCGCGGGGGTGCCGGTCACCGGCTGGACACCCGCGTTGTTGACCAGGACGTCGAGTCGGTCGACGCCGACGGCGGCCCGCTCGACGCTGCCGGGGTCCGTGACGTCGAGCACCAGGAGCCGCGCGTTCGTCCCGATCTCCGCCACGGCCTGCTCGCCGCGCTCGGCGCTCCGGGACCCGACGTGGACCTGGAAACCCTCCTCGGCCAGCAGCCGGGCGATGTGGAAACCGATGCCTTTGTTGGCACCGGTGACGAGTGCTGTGCGATCGTTCATGTCAGCCACGGTCCCCCGGCCGCGTCCGCCCTGCCAGGGACCGTCTGTACCAGGCGGACCGGGGGGGCGAAGACGGCATGGCGAGGCAGGAACTGGCCCGCTTCCTGCGCGAGCGCCGGGCGGGGCTGCACCCGCAGACGCTGGGGCTGCCGCCGGGCACCGACCGCCGCACCCCCGGGCTGCGCCGCGAGGAGGTCGCCGAGCTTGCTCATATGAGCGTCGACTACTACATCCGTCTGGAGCAGGCCCGCGGCCCCCGCCCCTCCCCGCGCGTCCTGGACGCCCTGGCCGGGGCGCTGCGGCTGGCCCCCGCCGAGCGCAGCCATCTCTTCCGGCTGGCCGGCTCGGCCGCGCCGCCGCCCGGCACCGCGGCGGTACGGCGGGTACGGCCGCACGTGGCCCGCCTGCTGGAGCGGCTTCCCGACACCGCCGCGATCGTCACCGACGCGGCCTACGGCCTGGTGGCCTGGAACCCCCTCGCCCAGCTGCTGCTCGGCGGCGATCTCGGACACGGCACGACCAACCTGGCGCGGCGGCGTTTCCTCGGCGAGGGGCGGATGTACGAGAGCTCCCGTGCCGAGGAGGCCGGGCACATCGTGGTGGCCCGGCTGCGGCGGGCCGCCGAGCGCTATCCGGAGGACACGCAACTCGCCGCGCTGCTGGGCGAGTTGCGTGCGGGAAGCGCGGACTTCCGGCGGATCTGGGCGACCCATCCGGTGCACGCCCCGGGACACCGCACCAAGGTGCTCGACCATCCGGAGCTGGGGCGGCTGCGGCTGAACTGCGACGTCCTGCTGGTGCCCGAGGACGACCAGGAGGTCGTCCTCGTCACCGCGGACCCGGGTTCGGCGTCGGCCCGCCGGATCGCGGAGCTGGCCGGGAGCCGGGCGCTTGGGACCGGTGCCGGCTAGAGACTGCCGCCGAACTCCTCCGCGCCGATGTCGCACCCGTCGGGACGGGAGGCGTGGCACTGCTCCGTCGTCGAGCACTTGGGCACGGCCGCGTTGATGAGCGGGCTGCCTGCCACGGGCAGTGCGTACCAGGTGGTGTTCGGGCCGTCGTTCGTCAGGGTGCCGAGCCGTGCGTTCGTGAGGTTGTACGTGCCGCCGGAGCCATGGATCGCCGCACCGCTCCCGGCGTTGACGGTCCCGGCCGCGCCGGCTGGGGCGCCGTTCAGCGTGATGTCGCTCAGCGTCAGAGTCGGACTGCCGTTGACGACGAAGATGCGCGAGGTGCCGCCTCCGTCGATGGCGGTGTTCTGCGCGACGGTCTTGAAGCCGGTGATCGGCGGTGCCCTGTCGCGCCCTGTTCCGCTCAGCGGGGCGGGACGGTGACGGGTGGCCGTCGGCCACGTTTCGGCACCGCGTGTATCAGTCCTGCCTCAGCTGTCTCAATCGGCCGACAACGCGGTCTGACAAGGCTGTTGGCGGGCATTCGTGTCGTTGGAAAGGAGGACCGTCACATGGCGAGTTCCACCAAGGAGAGCAAGGCGAGCTCCGCTCAGGAGGCTCCCGTCACGGCCCGGCCCCGGCGCATGCCCGGCTGGGCGAAACTGGTCACCGCGCTGGTGCTGGTGCTCGTGGTGCTGTTCGCCGGGATCAAACTGGCGGTGCTGCCCGGGATCAAGGACCTGTTCGGCACGGAGACCCGCGACAACACCGGCCCGGCGCTGCTCAAGTCCATCCAGGACATGAGCCGTTACGACGCGGCCTCCGGCAACTTCCAGGTCGTCGTGGACCTGGAGAAGGACGCCAAGTACCTGCCCAGCGCGATCCGCGGCACCCGCACCCTGTACGTCGGCGCGGGCACCGTCGATTCCTATGTCGACCTCGGCAAGATCGCCCAGAAGGACGTGACGGTCAACGACGACCGGACCGAGGCCACCATCCGGCTGCCGCACGCGCAGCTGGGCAAGGCCACCCTGGACGCCGACCACTCGTACGCCGTCTCCAAGCAGCGCGGTCTGCTGGACCGGATAGGCGACCTGTTCTCGGACAACCCGAACAGCGAACAGGCGGTGCAGAAGCTCGCGGTGAAGCACATCTCGGACGCGGCCAAGGACAGTGGGCTGACCACCCGCGCCGAGACCAACACCACCGGCATGCTGGAGGGCCTGCTGCACTCCCTCGGCTTCACGGAGGTGCACGTGTCCTACGGGACGGTCTGATCGGCGCCGGGTGATCAGCCCGGTCGGCGCCGGGTGATCAGCCGCCCAGCACCCCCGGCGGCGCCGACCAGCAGCCAGGCCACGTAGTCCCCGACGTGCCCGGACTGCAGGCGGCGCACCGGCAGCGCCCGGCCCTTCGCCGCGAGCAGGCCGGGCCGGGTGACCGCGAGGGCGGCCAGGCCGAGGGCCGGCAGGGTGGAGAGACAGCCCAGCAGGACCCCGGGCGCCGCCGTCCAGTGCACGGTGGCGGCCGGGGTACCACCGGAACCGGCCCGGGCGACGGCGTGGGCCACCACCCCGGCGAAGCCCGGGGCGAGGCCGACGGCGAGCGCCCCGGCCGGCAGCACCGCGGGGACGGTGGTCATCGTGTCCGGGATCCGGCCGAGCCTGCCCTCGGTCTCGGGCTCCTCCCCGCACCCGGTGGTCTCGTAGGCGTCACCCCGCGGCGGCCTGGCCCCGAGGCCGAGGAAGACCCGGGCCGCGACACGCAGCACCGCCCCTGCCGTCACCGCCGACACGACGGCGGAGAGCACGGTCAGCTGGCCGCCCACCGCCTCCTCGGCGACGGCCTTGCCGAGGCCGGTGCCGAACGGCGGCAGCCCCGCGAGCGCCGGCTCAGCGGGCCGGTGGCCACGTCCCACAGGGCCGCGCACCCGTCCCCGGCCGGCAGCACGGTCGCCGCGAGGATCCGGCCGTTCACCGCCGGGTCACCGCCCGCCGCCCGGAGCGGCGGCACGCGGGAACACAGCCGGAGTGCCCAGGGAGCGCGGACGGAAACCGGCGGTGCGCTGCGGGGGCGACGGCATCTTGGGGCGCTTCGCGGGTAACAGCGTTACCACGCTGCCAAGTTCACGAGTGGAGGACCGGATGGCCAGTGCCGCCTCGCGTCTGCGCACCGCCAAGGGCGACCCGAAGGAGGAGACGGAGAAGGGCAAGGGCCCCGGCAGGAGCGCCGGGCTGTTCAGCAGGGCCGCACGCCTGGTCGGGGTCCGCCGCACCGCGGCGGGGGCCACCACGGAGAAGGGCGGCACCGCCAAGCCCACGGGCACCGGCAAGAAGGGTGCTGGTGGGAAGCAGGGCACCACCGGGCCGAAGGGTGCCGCCGCCAAGACACGCGGCTTCGGCAGGAAGCCCGCCCCGGGAAAGTCGCCCGGCAAAGCGTCCGCCAAAGCCTCCTCCGCCAAGGCCAATGCCGCCGAGCGGCGTCCGCTCCCCGTCCCCCTGCGGCTGCTTGCCATGACGTGCGCGTTCGCCGCGATGGTGGCGTTCGCGGTGGTGCTGGCCAGGCTGACGCTCGATCCGTCCCCCGCGTCGGTGTCGATCGCGCACACCAACCTGCACCCCGGCGCCACGCTCAGGATCTATCTGGACCAGCCCGCGTTCCGTGACGCCGTGAAGCAGATCGGCGGGAACGTCCTGCTCGGCGTCCCGTTCGGGATCCTCGTGCCGGTCCTCGCGCCCGGCGCCCGGGGCGTCCTGCGGGTACTGCTGCTCACCGCGATCGTGATGCTGCTGGTGGAGATGGCGCAGGGCGCGCTGGTCACCGGCCGGGCCTTCGACGTGGACGACGTCATCCTCAACACCACGGGGGCGCTGGTCGGTTGGCTGCTGCTCGGCCGCCGGCTCGGTCGCGCGGTGCACGCCCGCAAGCGCAAGGCCTGACGGCCGGCCGGACGTTCCGAACCAGCCACCAGATCGTCCTGGACTGGTCCGTACCAAAGTATTGACGCGCCACTTATCTCACTCCTTAAATCAAGAGGCGTCACCCTTACCCCCCACCCCGGCCGGCTGCCTCCCCGCGACCGGCCGCCGTACGGAAGGGAGAGCCATGGCCTCCCCACGACTCCTCCGCAGATGTCTGTTCGCCGCCCTGTCCGCCGCCGCCCTGGTCGGGTCCGTCGCCGTCGGTCCCGCGCACCGGGCCGAGGCCGCCGACGCGAGCGCGGCCGCCGTGACCTTCTCCGACAACTTCGACGGGGCCGCCGGTTCGCCGGTCGACTCCTCGAAGTGGACGCTGGAGACCGGCGACAACGTCAACAACCACGAGCGCGAGTACTACACCTCGGGCACGAACAACGCGGCACTCGACGGCCAGGGACACCTGGTCATCACCGCCAAGAAGGAGAACCCCGCCAACTACCAGTGCTGGTACGGCACCTGCCAGTACACCTCGGCCCGGATGAACACCTCCGGGAAGTTCAGCGCCCAGTACGGGCACGTCGAGGCCCGGATGAAGATCCCGCGCGGCCAGGGCATGTGGCCGGCCTTCTGGATGCTCGGCACCGACATCGGGTCGGTCGGCTGGCCGAACTCCGGTGAGATCGACGTCATGGAGAACGTCGGCTACGAGCCCTCGACCGTGCACGGCACCATCCACGGCCCCGGCTACTCCGGCTCCAACGGCATAGGCGCGGCCTACTCGCTGTCGAACGGGCAGGCGTTCGCGGACGCCTTCCACACGTTCGCCGTCGACTGGGCGCCCAACTCGATCAAGTGGTCGGTCGACGGTGTCGTCTACGAGACCCGCACGCCCGCCGACGTGGGCGGCAACACCTGGGCGTTCAACAAGCCGTTCTTCCTGATCCTGAACCTGGCCGTGGGCGGCTACTGGCCGGGCGACCCGGACAGCTCCACCGCCTTCCCGGCACAGCTGGTCGTGGACTCGGTGTCGGTGACGACCAGTGACAGTGCCACCGGGGTCGCGATCAAGGGCCTGGCCGGCAAGTGCGTGGACGTGGCCGGGGCGAACACCGCCAACGGCACCCCCGTCGACCTCTACGACTGCAACGGCACCGCGGCCCAGCAGTGGACCGTCGGCAGCGACGGCACCATCCGCGCGCTGGGCAAGTGCCTGGACGTCACCAGCGGCGGCACGGCGGACGGCACGACGGTCCAGCTCTACGACTGCAACGGCACCGCCGCCCAGAAGTGGGCGGTCTCCTCGGCGAACGACATCGTGAACCCGCAGGCGAACAAGTGCCTGGACGTCACCGGCAACAACTCGGCCAACGGCACCCGGCTGCAGATCTGGACCTGCTCCGGCGGCGCCAACCAGAAGTGGACGGTCGGCTGAGAGCAGTGCGCGCCCGCTAGCGGCGTGACGGGCGGGGCATCCAGGTGAACTTGTCCCCGCCCACCCAGCAGACCACGTCCGGATCATCCAGGTCGTGGACCTTGATGCCGTAGGACGCGGCGACCTCCAGCACATCCGTGACGGTGCGCGCCTGGCAGACCACCTCACCGTCGATCTCCACGATGCGGAAGGGCGGGGTGCCGGGCTTGCCGGTCATGACCCCGAGCACCAGGATCCGCGGCTGGGAGATGAACGGGCTCGCTATCTCGGTCATGCAATCGAGGGTAGATCTCCCCGGGCGGAAGTGACCGGCCCGAGTCACCCTGACGGCGTAGGCGACCATGGACCCCGTCGACGCGCCGGAACGCACCGCCTTCCTGCCGGAACGGTCAGGTGGGCCCGGCGCGGGCCCACGTGGTCCGCGAGGCGGTGGCCGGAGATTTGCCCGGATATTTGCGCAGGCTTGAGGAAGAAACAGGCAATCCGGCACCCGGCTGCGCCCGGGCCGAGGAGCGCGCGGCGCCGGCCCACCGCGCGGTGACGCGCATCACGTACCGGGGTGGAACACCCGGAGGTGGTTGTCCGTTGAACGAGCCGTGGGTGCGGATGGGACAGTGTCCCCGGGCCTCACCTCTAGCCCACAGGGACGATCGTTCGGCTGAAGCCCTGTGGAGCCTTTCGCCGAGAGGCGACCGCCATCCGTGCCCACCACCTGACCGCCCCGGCCGCGCATCCCCCGTCGCGACCGGGGCTTTTCCCTGTGCGGGACCGTTCGGGACGGACATGACGAGGGCCGGCGGCGCCTGCTTGACTTCGAGAGCACTCGAATTCGTAGCGTTCGAGTCATGAGCACTACGACACCTCAGCACAAGATCGGTTCCGGATTCGGCGCGGACAGCACGGCCGACGAGGTCCTGGCGGGCCTCGACCTCGGCGGCCGGCTCGCGATCGTCACCGGCGGCTACTCCGGGATCGGGCTGGAGACCACCAGGGCCCTCACCAAGGCCGGCGCCCACGTCGTCGTCCCCGCTCGCCGCGCCGAGACCGCCCGCGAGGCGCTGACGGGCCTCGACAGGGTCGAGGTGGACGAGCTGGACCTCGGTGACCTGGACAGCGTGCGCGGCTTCGCGGAGCGGTTCCTGGCCTCCGGACGGACCGTCGACTTCATGATCGACAGCGCGGGGATCATGGCCTGCCCGGAGACCCGGGTCGGGCCCGGCTGGGAGGCCCAGTTCGCCACCAACCACCTCGGGCACTTCGCCCTCGTCAACCGGCTCTGGCCGGCCGTCGAGCCCGGCGGCGCCCGGGTCGTGTCGGTCTCCTCGCGCGCCCACCACTTCTCCGGGATCCGCTGGGACGACGTCCAGTGGCGGCACGGCTACGACAAGTGGGAGGCGTACGGGCAGGCCAAGACCGCGAACGTACTCTTCGCCGTACACCTGGACCGGCTCGGCCGGGACTCCGGCGTGCGGGCCTTCGCCCTGCACCCCGGCGGCATCATGACCCCGCTCCAGCGGCACATCCCCCTTGCGGAGAAGATCGAGCGCGGCTGGACGGACGAGCAGGGCAACCTGCTGGAGGTCGCCGGTATGAAGACACCCGAGCAGGGTGCGGCCACCCAGACCTGGGCGGCCACCTCCGCGCAGCTGGCGGACATGGGCGGGGTGTACCTGGAGGACTGCGACATCGCCGAGCCCGCCGTGGAGGGCGAACCGACCGGTGTGAAGGCCTGGGCGGTCGACCAGGAACAGGCCGCCCGGCTGTGGGACCTGTCGGCGGAGCTGACGGGCGTGAACGCGTTCGCCTGAGGCGCCCGGTATCTCCCGGGTCGCCCTCGATCCCGGTTCCTCCGGCGCTCAGGCCGACGGCTCGTCCGGCACCGGGTTCTCGGGGTGCGCGGACCCCGAGCGGGGCATGTCGCCGGGGCCCGCGCCCGCCTCGTCGGGGTCGGGGAGGCCGGCGGCGCCGCGCTCCTCGGGCCGTCCGCTCTCCGCCGCCTCCCAGGGGTCCCGTCCGGACCCGGCCTGCTGGTCCGGCAGGTCCCGGGGTACCGGCTTGCCGTCCTGCTTCCTGCCCACGGCGTACTCCCCTCGCGTCGTTCCGAGGCCGCGTTCCGAGGCCGCGTACCGAGCGTCAGGCGAGTACCTCGGCGGAGCGGGGCGAAACGCGGGTCGGCGCGGAGACCGGCGGGGCAGCACATGCGCGTGAGTCAGCGCGGGCTGCGTTCCTCCAGGGCCGCGCGCCAGGCGGGGAGCCGGTCCTCGGTCGCCGGTTCCGCGCGGCGTCCGCCGCGGCTGAAGAAGTCGGCGAGGGGCAGGATCGCGGCGCCGACGGTGACCGCGTCCGGGCCGAGCCGGCCGAGGTCGATGGTGACCTGCTCGGCGGGGTGGCGCAGCGCGTACGTGGTCGCGTACCGGCGTACGGCGGGCAGGAAGCGGGCGCCCAGCTCCAGGCCGGCCCAGCCACCGATCAGGATCCGCTCCGGCTGGAAGAGGTTGATCAGGTCGGAGAGGCCGGCGCCCAGGTACTCGGCGGTCTCCTCGAGGACGGCGAGCGCGACCGGGTCGGGCTCGGTGCCCTCGGGCGGGTAGGCGGCGGCGAGCATCGCGGTGAGCGCGGTCTCCTCGTCGACGCCCTCGTCCGGCCGGCCGCCCTCCTCGTGCCAGCGGGCGAGCAGGGACTCGGCACCGGCGTACGCCTCCAGGCAGCCGAGCGCCCCGCAACGGCAGCGGCGGCCCCGCACCCGTACGGTCAGATGTCCCCATTCGACGGCCCGGCCGTTCTCCACGTCGGCGGTGACCAGGCAGGCGCCGACACCGGAGCCGAAGAGCACCACGACCGCGTTGTCCGCGCCACGGCCGGCGCCGAACCACATCTCGGCCTGGCCCAGGGTCTTGGCGCCGTTGTCGATGAAGTACTGCACCGAGTCCGGGAGCCGGCAGCCGGAACGGAGCAGCTCCTCCAGCGGGACGGCGTCCCAGCCGATGGTCTGGCCGTGCACGACGGCGCCCCGGTCCTCGGTGTGCTCGATGATGCCGGGGACGCCGACGCCGACGCCGAGGAGCAGTTCGGGCGAGGCGCCCTCGGTGGCGAGGACCTCGTCGATGCCGTCCCGGATGTGGCCGACGATCACCTCGACGTCGTAGCCCTGCTGCGCCAAGGGACGCTCGACGCGGGCCAGTTCGGTGAGGTTGAGGTCGAACAGCTCGACCCGGACCCGGGTCTCGCCGACGTCCACGCCGATCATGTGACCGCTGTGCGGGGCGACGCGCAGCAGGGTGCGGGGGCGGCCGCCGTCGGAGTCGACGCTGCCGGCCTCCTCGACCAGGCCGTCGGCGACCAGGTCGGCGACCACGTTGCTCACCGAGCCGGAGCTCAGGCCGGTGGCCGGGCCCAGCTCGAAACGGCTGAGGGGGCCGTCGAAGTAGAGCCGCTGCAGTACGGCCGTGCGGTTGGCCCTCCTGAGGTCGCGTACCGTGCGCCCGTTCCGCCCCGCCATGTGGCTCCGCTCCCTTCACGAACCCTGCCCGACCTGCAACATACTCCTTCGGGGGGCCGGAAGCGATATTTTCCCAACCCTTAGTTCACGCTGTGAGCTAAGGAGGGGTTAATGCCGGGGCGCGCCATGGGGGTGGAGATCGCACGCGAGCGGCGGGTTCGTCGTGGTTGCACGCGGCGGAGCCGCACATTAGTACAGCCCCGCGCCCCTTACGGGGCGCTCCAGGCGGGCGCCGATCAGGACGCCGCGTATACATCCTCCACAAAACGGCCTTCCGCCACCAGGGAGTTCAGCCATTCGTCGGGATTTCCCTCGGGCATGCGGTCACGGAACATCGTGCGGAACGCCTCCCGCACCCCCGGTGCCATCCTGCTGCCGTCGCCGCAGACGTACACCCGGGCGCCCGCCTCCAGCAGCCGCCACACCTCGTCGGCCTCGGCCGCGATGCGGTGCTGGACGAAGGTGCCCGCGGTGCTGAAGGCCGGGCGCAGGGAGACGGCGCCGGCGGTCTGCGCGGCGTGGAGTTCCTCGGCGTGCAGGTAGTCGGCGTCGGCGGCGTCGCAGCCGAAGTAGCAGAGGGCGGGCGGGAGTTCGGCGCCTGCCGCGAGGGCTGCGGTGCGGTCGGCGACGGCGCCGCGGAAGGGGGCCAGGCCGGTGCCCGCGGCGATCATGACGACCGGTGTGCTGTCGTCGACGCGGAAGGCCTCCCGGCAGGGCTGGACGCGGGCGTACAGCGTGTCGCCGGGGCGCAGGGCGGTCAGGTGGCCGGAGCCGGTGCCGCGGTAGGTGCCGTTGCCGGACCTGGCGGGGGCTTCGAGGAGGGAGATCATCAGGTCGGCGTGGCGGGGGTCGGTGGCCGGGGACGAGGAGATCGAGTAGTGCCGGGGCTTCAGCGGGGTGAGGAGTTCCAGGAGGCGGGGCCAGTCGAGGGCGCCGCGCAGGGCGGGATGGTCCTCGATGATCTCGACGAGGGTGCGCGGGTCGTCGCCGAGGGAGCCCAGGGCGGCGAGGGCGGCCCGCTCCGGCGGGCAGGGGTTGGCGTCGGCCAGGAGGGACAGCTGGTGGGCGTCGGGCCGCTCCTGCAACTCGACGTGGTGGGTGAGGAGTTGGCGCACCGTCAGCGGGCGGTCGACGGCGAGGCCGTCGCGGCGGGGACGGCCGGCGCGGATGTCGAGCACGGCGTCGGGGTCGACGCCGAGGGCGGTGATCGCGCGGCCGACCAGCGCGGGGGCGTTGGCGGGGAGCACGGTGAGGTGGTCTGCGGTGCGGTAGGTGACGTCCTCGGGCAGGGCGATCCGCAGGAAGCGCTTGGTACGGCTGTAGCCCGGAGCGGTGAGGTCGTACGCCTCGGTGACCGTCATCGGCACGAGTCCGTGGCGCTCGGCGAGGGCGTCGAGGGGGCCGCCGGTCAGGGTGCGGACCTCGTACCCGGCGCTGGGCTCCGGCGTGGAAACGGCATCGGGGTCGCCGTAGTGCTCCAGCAGGGCGGTGCGCAGCCGGGCGGTGAACTCGCGGACCGTGCCGCCGAGGTCGCCGGAGGCGTCGGCGGCGGCCCGGTCAATGAGACGGGTGGCGCCGAGTTCGGCGAGGCGGGCGTCGACCCGGGTCGGGAAGTGCTGGTAGGTGGCGGCCCAGTTGCGGTCGCCGACGCCGAGGACGGCGTAGGTCACGCCGGTGAGGTCGGGGGCGCCGTCGAGCCAGGCCGCGAAGGCGGTGGCGTCGTCGGTGGGGCGGCCGTTGTAGGAGGCGGCGGTGATGACGACGGGCCGGTCGGTGGGCAGGCCGCCGGCGTAGGCGTCCAGGGCCGCGACCTCGGTGGCGCAGCCGATGTCACCCGCCTCGTCGGCGAGTTGGGCGGCGAAGCCGCGGCAGGTGCCGTAGTTGCTGCCGTGCAGGAGCAGGGCACCGGTGCCGGTGCGGACCCGGGCCGGGAGCGCGGCCGTCGCGTGCGGGCCGTGGGCGGCCGTCGGCCGGGCTCCCGGCAGGGGCTGGTGGACGCGGTCGGCAGGGGTGCGCGGGGTGAGGGTCAGGGTGAAGCCCTCGGGCTTGAGGGTGAGGGTCTCCTTGACGGTGAGCGCGTAGTCCGCGTGGTCGTGCGGCCGGTAGCGGTGCACCAGCATGGCCAGCAGCATGGTCGCCTCGTGGAGGGCGAACTGCCTTCCGATGCAGGCGCGTTCGCCGGTGCCGAAGGGCTTGAAGGCGTGCACCGGGCGGGCCGCCTCGGCCTCCGGGGTGAACCGGGAGGGGTCGAACAGCTCGGGGTTGTCGCCCCAGACCGGCTGGCGGTGCAGCATCGGCGCGAGCACGGTGACGGCCTGCCCGGCCTTGAGGGGGATCCGGCCGCCGAGCAGGGTGTCGTCCAGGGCGTGCCGGCCGAACGCGGCCGCGGTCGGCCACAGCCGCAGCGCCTCGTTGAGCACCTGCCGGGTGTAGGCCAGGCGGCCGACCTCGTCGTAGGTCGGCTCCGGGTCGGGCGTGTCGCCCCACAGGGCGTCGGCCTCGCGCTGCACCAGCTGGAGCGCGGTCGGGTGCTTGGCCAGGTAGTAGAGGGCGAAGGACATCGCGCCGGAGGTGGTCTCGTGGCCCGCGATGAGGAAGGTGATGACCTGGTTGCGGATGTTGGCGCGGTCCAGGGTGGTGCCGTCCTGGGGGTGCCGGGCGGAGAGCATCAGGCCGAGAAGGTCCTCGGCCGCGCTCTGGTCGGTGCCGGTGCGGGCGGCGATCACGTCGTCGACGACCTGGGCGAGGTAGTCGGCGTCGTCGCGGAAGGCCGCGTCGGCCGCGGAGTGGTCGGTGCCGGGCCGGCGGGCCAGGCGGGTCATGCTCCACTCCAGGCAGCGGACCATGGACTCGACGAAGGGGTGGGGTTCGGCGCGCTCGAAGGAGCCGAAGTCATAGCCGAAGCCGGCCAGGCCGATGGTGTCGAGGGTCATCCGGGTCATGTCGTCCGGGACGTCGACCGGGCGGCCGTCGCGGGCGGCCCGGTCCCAGGACTCGATGAGCCGGCGGGCGACCTTCACCATCACCGGGTGGTAGGTGCGCATCGAGCCGAGGGCGAAGGCGGGCATGAGGATGTCGTGCGCCTTGGCCCAGTTGGGCTCGTCGTTGTACGCGGTGAACAGCCCGTCGGCGGCGAAGGCGCGGACGTTCTCCAGGGCGGGTCCGACGTGCTTGGCGAACCGTTCCTCGTCGGCGAGGTCGGCGACCAGGTCGGCGTCGGCGACGAACAGGGTGTCCCGCCCGTGCAACCGCCTCACGAGGACCGGCCCGTGCTCCCGCATCAGGTCCATGACCTGCTGGATCGGGGTGCGGCCGGGGCCGGTGGCGGTGATGTCGACGAGGGGGACGCCGGGCAGGGCGGGTGCGGGGTCGGGGTGCGGCGCGGTGGGGGGCATGGCGCGACAACTGCCTTTCGCGGTACGGAAAGTCCTGCGATCCAGCGTGGTCCCGCGCGGGTGGGACACGGTGCCGTCGCACTACATGATCGTGCAGTCGAAAGTGCCCGTCGGCTCTTGCGCCGGGCCGGTGGAGTTGCCTCTGACCTGGGTGCTCGCCTTGGATGAGGGTGAAGGGAGCTGAGGTGGGCATGGAGGCGGGCGGGCTCGACGGCGTGGTGTGGCGCAACCGCGCCCTGACGCTGTTCGACCGGGTGGCGGTGCCGGTCGCGGTGTGCGACGTGTACGGGCTGGTGGTGCTGGCGAACCCGGCGATGGCCGCCGAGTGCGGTACGACACCGGGCCGGCTGCGCGGCCGGGATGTCCTGGAGCTGTTCCGCCCGCAGGAGGAGGCCCAGGTGGAGCGGATCGCCGAGGCGCTGCGGCTGCGGCACCGCTCGCGCTACCAGGTGTCGGTACGGTGGCGGGCGCCCGACGGGGCGGATCGGTACGGGGAGCTGACGGCGGACCCGGTGAGCGAGGCGGTGGGCGAGACGCCGTCGCTGCTGGTGATGTTACGGGTGGACGGCGAGCGCGAGGCACCGCGGGCGGAGCCGGCGCGGGTCACGCCGGTCGAGGGGCGGGTGCTGGCGCTGCTGGCCGGGGGCGCCAGTACCGAGCGGGCCGCCCGGGAGCTGGGCCTGACCAGGGACGGTGTCACCTACCATCTGCGCCGGCTGTCGGCCCGCTGGGACGCGGCCAACCGCACCGAACTGGTCGCCCGCGCCTACGCCTTGGGCGTGCTCAGGCCGGGCGTCTGGCCGCCCGTCCCGGCCGAGTAGGCGGTGCCCGCGCCTTCCGGGGCGCCGAAGCGGGCCAGGGTGTGCCAGACCATTTTCAGGTCCTGGATCTGGTACCGGCCGGTGCGGGCCGCGGCGCCGATGATCCGGGGGTCGACCACGCCCTTCTCCGCGATCGCGGCGCCGAGTTCGGCGTACTCCGGGCCCCGGTAGTCGGCGTGCCGACGCAGGTCGGGCACGGTGAGCCGGTAGCCGGGGTGCCATGCGACCGGGAAGGGCAGCCGGCGGGCGGCCTCCGCGACGGGCGTGTTCCGGTAGCAGGCGTCCAGCACCAGGGCCTCGACGTCCCGGTCGAGCCGTACCCCGCCGTGCACCTGTGCCTCGATGTAGTCGTTGAGGGCGTCCCGTTCGTCGGCCGTGGCCAGGGCGAGCAGGTGGGTGCCGGCGGCCACGCCGAAGTCGGTCGGCTCGGCCGCGCTGTCCGGGTAGCAGAAGGTGGCGCGGTGGAGTGCGGGTCCGGTCAGGCGAAGGTGTGAGGAACCGAACCGGGGGGCCGCGCCGACGGCTTGGCGGCGGAAGTCCAGCGCGCCGTACACCGGCCGCTCGGCCGGGTGGGCGTCGTCGTAGGCCCCGCCGAAGATCCGGCTCTCCCAGCGCCACCGGTCGCCGCCGGGGTGCGCGGTGAGCCCGCCGTTGCTGGTGCCGGTGACGAACTGGGAGTGGTAGGCGCCGTCCCGGGCGAGCGCCTCCAGGATCGGCAGGCCGGCCGAGAGCCGGTCGGGGTGGAAGTTCAGGGTGATGCGCAGGCCGGGGGCGAGGGGCGGTCCCGAGGACAGCGCGGCCACATGGCGCAGCGCCGCCGCGCCCCGTGCCGTCCCGGCGTCCGTGAGTTCCATCGGGTTCCCCCTGTGGCCGGTCCGATGCCGGCCGACCTGTGCCCGGTCCGATGCCGGCCGACCCTAGCCGATCACGGTCGGCCCGGTCGCGGCCTTTTCGCCGTGGGTGTCAGCTCGTCACGGCGATGAGCACCCCGAAACCCAGGAAGACCAGCGCGCCGAACGTCAGGAACACCACCGGCCCCACGACGTGCCGCCACATGCGCACCCGGGCGATCTGCGGGTTCTGCGCCAGATAGACGACCTCCACCTGCCGTCCCGTCGCCAGCCCCATGCCGGTCCCCTGCGCCCGCGGCGAGAACTCCACCCGGTAGCCCAGGCGGTCCGTGAAGGCGATGACCGGCACCCACTTCGGCCCGTCCCTGTCCGTGGTGCGCACGTTGTCCACGACGAGTCCCCAGGTGTGCACCCCGTGCCGCCGCAACCGGTGTACCACCCTGCCCTCGTGCACCGCGGCCACGAGCAGCCCCAGGCCGGCCACCGCGCACAGCACCGCGCCGAAATTCAATGCCTCAACCTTTCCGCCCCACCCGACCGTTCAGCACCTCGGGTGAAGAAGACGCGTCGGCCTGGCGTTCGGTTTCCGAGGCGGGGGTGCCGCACCGGAAACCTTCCGTAATCGGCTCTGGTCAACCGGCCACCAGCACCCGAGGATCTGTCGAGAATACGTTCGCCGTGACACACGAGTGGGAACAGGCCAAGGGATGCACAACGTACGGAAGTGGGCCGAGGGGCTGCCGCGACTCCTGCGGCGGCACCGGGACCCGGTGGTCGTCCAGACGCTGCGGTCGGCCACCGCGGCCACGATCGCCTACGTCGTCGCGCTCCACCTGAGCCCGGAGCCGGCTCCGCTCACCGCCCCGCTGACCGCCCTGCTGGTCGTCCAGGTGACCCTGTACGCCACCCTGACCAACGGCTTTCGCCGGGTCAACGCGGTGGTGGCGGGGGTGCTGGTCGCCATCGCCTTCAGCCAGCTGGTGGGGCTGACCTGGTGGAGCCTGGCCCTGCTGATCGTGGCCTCACTGGCGGTCGGGCATCTGGTGCGCGTCGACGAGTACATCCCCGAGGTGGCGATCAGCGCCATGCTGGTGCTCGGGGTCACCACCATCAGCAGTACCGCGTGGGCGCGGATCGTGGAGACCCTGATCGGTGCGGTCGTCGGCATGGGCTGCAACCTCCTGCTCCCGCCCCCGGTGTGGGTGGACGAGGCCGGGGAGTCGATCGAGGGCCTGGCCCGCCGGCTGCGGCAGCTGATGCTGCGCATGGGCGAGGAGGCGGCGGAGATCATGCCCTGGCAGCAGGCGGCCGCACGGCTGCACGAGGCCCGCCGCCTGGACCACGCCATCGTCGAGGTGGACGCGGCGCTGCGGCAGGCGGAGGACAGCCTGCGGCTCAATCCGCGGGTCAGGGAGGGCCTGCTGCACCGGGTGGTGCTGCGCACCGGCCTGGACACGCTGGAGATCTGCACGGTCGTGCTGCGCGTGCTGGCCCGCACCTTCACCGACCTGGCCAAGGCCCGCGAGCCCGAGCCGCTGTTCGCATCGGACGCGGGTACGGCCGTGGAGCAGCTGCTGTCCCAGATCGCCGACGCCGTGGTCAGCTTCGCGGTGCTGGTGACCACCAGCATCAGCGAGAACGCCGAGTCGGCCGAGGCCCGGCTCTCCGCCGAACTGCACGCGGCGTCCGGCACCCGCGACAAGCTCGCCGACCTGCTCCAGGAGGAGATCCGCCACGACGACCGGAACTGGCAGCTGCTCGGCGCCGTCCTGACCGAGGTCAACCGGCTCCTCGACGAGCTCGACACCGAGCACCGCACCCGCCGCCTGCTGGAGGAGCTGGACCGGGTCTCCGGCGAACAGCGCGCCAAGCGGCCGTGGCTGACCTGGCTGCGGGAGCGGGTGGGCGTACCGGACCGGCTGCGGCGGAACCAGGGCGGTGGTCCGGGGCGTTCTCCGTCACGGACGGGGAAGGGGGCACGCCGATGACGGACACGGCGGTACGGATCGACGGGAACACACTGCGGCTGCCGGGCGGGGTGGCGGTGCGGTTCGTGCGCACGCTGCGGCTGCCGGAGACGGGCACGCATCCGCTGCCGCCGGGGCTGGGTGAGTTCCCGGTCCGGCGAGTGGGCGACTACCCGGACACGGTTCCGGACGAGTGGCGGGCGCGGGGCGGGGTGATGCTGCCGGTGTACCTGCGCGAGGCGATGTGGCTGAGCTTCGCGGGCACGACGGAACCGGCCGCGCTCCAGGTCGGCGTCGGCAAGGTGTGCGCGGTCTCCGGCGAGCCGTGGAGCGACCGGCTGTCCCGGGATCCGCAGAACTACCTGGTACTGCCCCGGCAGCCCTGGCTGGACGGCATCAACTCCGGGAAGGGCACGGTCCGCCAGTTCGTGGCGGTGCCGCTCGGGCTGGGCGCGACGGTGGAGGGGCAGGTCACCGGCGAGGAGGTGTGGGGCGGGGTGCAGCTCCAGTCCTTCACGCTCCGGGACGGGCCGCTCGCCGCGTGGCGGCGCGAGGAGCGACTGCGCCAGGAGCGGCTGCGGCGGGAGCGCATGCGCGGGCCCGGCCCGGCCGGCGGCATCGGCGCGGCCCTGCCGATGATGTCCGCTCTCCCCGCCCCCGCCCCGGGCGCGGCCCCGGCGGCCAGGTCGGCCGGGATGGGCCTCGGCGTCGGCGGCTCGATGCGCCAGGAGGTGTACGAGGACGACCGGCCGCTGGGCGACTGGGCCGGGGCCCCGGCCGGACGCGTCTTCGTGCATCTGGTCACGCCCCCGCAGTGGCACCGCATCACGGGCGAGGCACCCCCGCCCTCGCCGGTGGACCGGGCGGCGTACACCCGCGCGGGGCTGCCCTGGTACGACTACTACGACCAGGACGCCCGGGATCTCGCCGCCACGGACACCCTGGAGTCGGTCAAGCCGGTCGGCGACTGGCTCGGTGACGACCTGGAGCCCTGGCAGCAGCCGTCCCCGGGGCAGGTGGTCCCTCTGAAGGACGCGCAGGGCAAGCCGGTGGAGGACGGCGACTGGTGACGCCATTGCACTTTATGCAACGGCTGTTGCTTTTCTTGCGCTGCCCCCGTGGTCCACGTCAAGGTGTGTCAGGTCCGGGGTGACTCACGACCTGAGGTGCGTGGCATGGGCAGTGGTACGGAAGGGACGCGCGGCGGCTGGAGCAGGCGCCGGTTCGTCGGCGCGCTGGCGGGCGCGGCCGCGGTGGTCGCGGTCCCGGCGCCCGCGGCACCGCCCGCGGAGCGGCCACGCCGGGCGGCGCGCCCGGCGGCCGCCACCCCGGCGAAGACGCCCTCGGCTCCCCGCCCGCTCTACCTCGGCACCTACACCTCCGTGGACGGCGGCGGCACCGGCATCGGCCTCGCCACCTACGATCCGGCGACCGGCGGGATCACCGGCGCCGGCACGCTCACCGGGGTCGCCGACCCGTCGTACCTCGCCGTCCACCCGGACGGTCGCACGCTGTACGCGGTGAACGAGCGCACGGACGGAAGCGTGACCGCCGTACGCCTGGCGGACCGGAGAATCCTGGGCAGCCGGAGCACGGGCGGGGCGGGCCCGTGTCACGTCTCGGTCCATCCGACCGGCCGCTGGCTGCTGAGCGCCAACTACACCTCGGGCAGCGTGGCCGTGCACCCGATCGACGCCTCGGGCGCCCTCGGCGAGCGCACGGCCCTGGTCACGCACTCCAGTCCGGCGCCCGGACCCGGCCAACAGGGGCCGCACGCCCACCAGTTCGTCACCAGCCCGGACGGCGGCCACGTCCTCGCCGTGGACCTCGGCACCGACACGGTCTACAGCTACCGCCTGGATCCCGCACAGGGCACACTCACCGAGGTCGCCCAGGCGCACACGAAGCCGGGGGCGGGCCCGCGCCATCTGACCTTTCACCCGGGCGGGCGGTACGCGTATCTGGCCGACGAGGTGGGCAACACGGTCGCGGTCTGCGGCTACGACCCGGCCACCGGCAGGCTGACGATCGGCGCGCCGCAGTCCACCGGCAGCGCCGCCGGCACCACCAACTACCCGGCCCAGTTCCTGGTCACGGCGGACGGTGCCTACGCCTATCTGGCCAACCGGGGTGACAACACGCTCGCGCGGTACGCGGTCGAGGCCGCCGGGGCCCGGCTGCGGCTGCTGGACACGGTGCCGGTGCACGGGGACTTCCCACGGCAGATCGCCTTCTCCCCCGACGGCCGACTGCTGTTCGCGGCCAACCAGCGGTCCGGCACCGTGAGTGTCTTCACCGTCGACGCGGCCAGCGGTGAACTCCGGCTCGCGGGCGAGCCGTTCGCCTCACCGGTCGCCGTCTGCGCGCTGCCGTTGTAGCGTCCGCGGGCAGGAGGCGGCCGCGCTCGCCTGGGCCAGCAGGACGTGCATGCGCTCGGTGAGCTGGGCGACGTCGTCGGCGGGCGCGTGGAAGGCGAGCCGTACGTCGCCGTGGGCGCGGGTGCGTTCGATGCGCAGGGTCAGTCCGTGCCGGTCCACGGCGAGGGGCTGGACGCGGGTCGCGGCGTGCAGGCTCTCGGGCTCGACGAGCCGGGTGAGCCGCTCGACGGCGTCCGGGTGGGAGTCGGCGAGGTGGGTGAGCAGTCCGGCCTCGGCGCCGGCCAGCGGGTCCGGCCGGGCGGCGGCGAACTCGTCGAGGTCGAGGACCACGGCGCCGGAGGGCCGGCGCAGCACCACGCGGGTGGGGTGGAAGACGAGGTGCTCGTCGACGGGGGCGAACCAGCCGGCCATCCAGAGCCGGGCCCGGATCCGGCTGCGCACCGGGACGGGTGCCACGTCGGCGAACTCCAGCACCGCGGACGGCTCGCCGCGCGGGGCGCAGATCGCCGCCGTGAGCAGGGCGCTGTCCTCGGGCACGTGCAGCAGCACCCGGCCGTCGTCGGCGACGGCGTGCGCACCGACGTACTCCTCGCGTCCGCCGTCCGCGGTCACCATGCACGACCACGCGACGGCCAGCAGGGACCGGGCCTGCTCCGCCGCACCGGGTCCGGCCGCCCAGGCTGCCTGTTCGTCACCCATCTCGAAACCTCCTTAGGTAAGCCTCACCTAACTTATCGAAGATCGGGGAGTACGCCAAGCACGGAGCGCGTCACGCACGTGAAGAACCGGGTGAGGAAAGGAACCGGGACGGTCAGGAGATGACGCCCAGCAGAGCCCGCGCACACAGGTCCCGCACCTGTTCCCGTGTCAGCTCCTCGGTGCGCAGCCACTCCAGGCAGACGTGCGTGGTGAAGGCGAGCCAGCCGCGCACCGCAAGGCGGGTGTCGGGGCGCTGTTCGAGGGCGGGGCCGAACTCGGGGTCGGCGGCGAGGGCGGCGAGGATCTGGCGCTCCTGGGCGGCCTGGGCCTGCCGGTAGACGCGGCGCACGGCCTGGTCGCCGGAGGCCTCCGCGCGGTGGAAGGCGCGGAAGCCGTGCGCGTGGGTGTGGACGTAGTCGAGGTAGACGTCGAGGCCCGCGGTGAGCTGTTCACGGGCGGGTACCCCGGGCTCGGCCGCCGTCATCCGCAGCATCCGCTCGCTCTCGCGCGCCACGACCGCCGCGAAGAAATCACGTTTCGTCGGAAAATAGTGGTACAGCAGACCTCGGGAGACACCTGCTATCTCGGCGACCTGTTCGATCCACACGTCGTCGTACGGGCTCTCCGAGAAGAGCCTGGCCCCGACCGAGAGGAGCTGCTCACGGCGGGCCGCGGTGCTGAGTCTGCGGCGGCTGCGCTCACCCTGGTTCGGGACCATGGCCGCACTTTACTTGACGTGGGTTCAACAACGGGACGAGACTGAAACCGCTTATTGAACCCACGTACAACGAGATCGACGTGCCGCAGCATCGAGGGAGATCGCGTCATGGCGGAGACGGCCACACAGCCGGGTACCGGGACGGACGGCCGGCTGCCGAAGGGGTTCCGGGGCGCCGAGCAGGGCTGGCCCGAGCTGCACCGCATCCCGCACCCGCCACGCCGGCTGCCGCTCCTCGGCGACGTCCTGGGCGTCGACCGGCGCACACCCCTGCAGGACTCGATGCGCCTGGGCGCCCAGCTCGGCCCGATCTTCCGCCGCAAGGCGTTCGGCAACGAGTTCGTGTTCGTGTGGGGTGCCGAACCGGCCGCCGACATGGCCGACGAGTCGCGGTTCGCCAAGCACGTGGGGCTCGGGGTGGCCAATCTCCGTCCGGTCGCCGGGGACGGCCTGTTCACGGCGTACAACCACGAGCCGAACTGGCAGCTGGCACACGACGTGCTGGCCCCGGGGTTCAGCCGGGAGGCCATGGAGGGCTACCACGCGATGATGGTGGCGGTGGCCGGGCGGCTGACCGACCACTGGGACCGGGAGCTGGCGGCCGGCCGCTGGGTGGACGTGCCCGGCGACATGACCAAGCTGACCCTGGAGACGATCGCCCGCACCGGGTTCGGGCACGACTTCGGTTCGTTCGAGCGGCACCGGCCGCACCCCTTCGTGACCGCGATGATCGGCACGCTCACCTACGCGCAGCGCCTGAACAGCGTGCCCGGCCCGCTGGCCCCGCTGATGCTGCGCCAGGCCGCCCGGCGCAACGCCGCCGACATCGACCACCTCAACCGCACCGTCGACGACCTCGTCGCCGAGCGGCGCCGGACCGGCCGCGGGGAGGGCGACCTGCTCGACCGGATGCTGGAGACGGCCCACCCGGAGACCGGTGAGCGGCTGTCCGCCGAGAACGTACGGCGGCAGGTGATCACCTTCCTGGTGGCCGGCCACGAGACCACCTCGGGCGCGCTCTCCTTCGCCCTGCACTACCTCGCCCTGCACCCGGAGATCGCCGCCCGGGCGGCCGCCGAGGTGGACCGCGTCTGGGGCGACGCGCCCGCACCCGGCTACGACCAGGTGGCCAAACTCCGTTACGTGCGACGGGTGTTGGACGAGTCGCTGCGGCTGTGGCCGACGGCCCCCGCCTTCGCCCGCGAGGCCCGCCAGGACACCGTGCTGGCCGGCGGGCACCCGATGCGCCGGGGCGCCTGGGCGCTGGTCCTGACGCCGATGCTGCACCGGGACCCCGAGGTGTGGGGCCCGGACGCCGAGAGCTTCGACCCGGACCGGTTCGACGCGAAGGCGGCACGCGGCCGGGCCCCGCACACCTTCAAGCCCTTCGGCACGGGGGCGCGCGCCTGCATCGGCCGCCAGTTCGCCCTGCACGAGGCCACCCTGGTCCTCGGCCTGCTGCTGCGCCGCTACGGCCTCGGGGCCGACCCGGACTACCGGCTGCGGGTGACCGAGCGGCTGACGCTGATGCCGGACGGCTTGCGGCTGCGGCTGGAGCGGCGCACCCCCGCCCCGGCGCCGGTGACGGTGCCGGAGGCGCCCGCGTCAGAGAGCGGCGGCGGCTGTCCAGTGCACGGGGCGGGTGACTGACGCCGGCAGGCGCGTCCCCGCGTTGCCCCGGGCCGCGTCGAGCTGGGGCTGGGTCAGGAAGAAGGCACCCGTGAGGTCCGCGTCGCGGAGGTCGGCGTCCCGCAGGTCGGCGCCGATCAGGTCCGCGTCCCGCAGATCGGCCCCGGTGAGGTCGGCGGCGATGAGGTAGGCGCCGCGCAGGCTCGCCCCGCGCAGGTCGGCGCCCCTGAGCCGGGCGCCCATCAGGTCGGCGCCCCGCCGGTCCTTCTTCCTGCCGCGCACCCCCGCCCGGGCCAGCTCGCTGGTCCGCAGCAGCAGCACATTGGCCTCCTGCCGATGGGCGGCCACGTCCAGGGCGGCCAGCTCTTCGGGCGTGCCGAGACTCAGTTCCTCGGTCTTCCGCAGCGCGGCACGCAGACCGGCGTGCACGGGGCGGGCGGCGGCCAGCCCCAGGGCCTCCGTCAGATACCAGAGCAGCTCGTGCAGCTGCCGGACGACCGGGAACGCCTCGAACATCCGGCGGGCGTCCTCCTCGGATCCGCCACGCCAGTCCCGGCCGCCGAAGGTGACCTGCGAGACCTGCTGCCCGGCGCCGAAGCAGTCGTAGACCGTGCAGCCGTTGAACCCCTTCTGCCGCAGCTCGGCGTGGATGCCGCAGCGATGGTCGCCGCCGAGGTTGCGGCAGGGCTTTCCCGCGGGCTTGCCGACCGCGAAATCCGCCGACGCGGCGAACGGCAGGGCGACACAGCACAGCCCGAAACAGCGTGCGCAGTCCCCGCTCAGCCGAGCCCGTTCGGATATGTGTTCTGGCATCCGGCCAGCCTACTGACCGGTGAGGACCTCCTCGTCCGCATTTCTCAGCCGGGCCGCGTCCGCCCCCGGCGGCCGGCCGAACTGCCGCCGGTACTCGCGGCTGAACTGGGAGGCGCTGTCGTAGCCGACCGCGTACCCCACCTCGGCCACGTCGTCGGTGCTGCTCATCAGGCGCAGCCGGGCCTCCTGAAGCCGGATGTGCTTCTGGTACTGGATCGGGGTCAGCGCGGTGACCGCGCGGAAGTACCGGTGGAACGGGGAGGCGCTCATCCCGGAGAGCCGGGCCAGGTCCTCGACGCGCAGGGTGTCGGTGTAGTGCTCGCGGATGTGGCGGACGGCGCGCCCGATCTGGGTGAGTCTGCTGTCGGCGAGCCCGACCTGCCGGACCAGCGTGCCCTGCTCGCCGGTGATCAGCCGCCACAGGATCTCCCGCTCGATCATCGGGGCCAGTACCGGGATGTCGGCGGGCCGGTCGAGCAGCCGGACCAACCGGAGGGCGGCGTCGACCAGGTCGGCGGGCGCCTCGCCGACCGCGAGCGCGGGCAGCCCGGTGCGGCGGCGCACCCCGCCCGCGTGCGGGTCGGTGCCGGTCTCCAGGAGCAGTGCGGCGATGCGCGCGGGCCGCAGCCGGAAGCCGAACCCCAGGAACGGCGTCTCGTGGCTGGCCCGGGTGCACTGCCCGCTGACCGGCAGGTCGACCGAGACGACCAGGTACTGGCCCACCTCGTAGTCGTAGATCCGGCCGCCCAGCGTCAGCCGTTTGGCGCCCTGGGCGACCAGGGCGAGGACGGGGTCCGCGATGCCCGAGCGCGGCCCGGTGGGCCGTTCGGCGCGGGTCAGCATGAGGCCGTCGATCGCGGGGACGGCGTCGGCGTCGCGCGGGGCGTGCCGGTCGATCAGGGCACGGAGTTCGTCGAGGGACACGCTCCCGATTCAAACGCCGGCCGGGGACGGCCGCAACGCCCTCCCCCGGAAACCCGGCAGGATCGTGCAAGCCACCGGTGCGATCGCCCTAACGTTCCCGCAGCTCAGCCTGGTTTGCTCGAAGAGTCGGCACCCCCGGCGACTTCCACCGCGAACTCCACGGAGCATTTCATGGCACTCGACTCGTACGTCGGTCTCGGCCGGTCCGGGCTCAAGGTGAGCCCCTTCTGCCTCGGCGCGATGAACTTCGGCGAGGACGGCGGCTTCGGCTGCTCGGTCGAGGAGTCGGAGAAGATCCTCCAGACCTATCTCGACCTCGGCGGCAACTTCGTCGACACCGCCAACTTCTACACCAACGGCCACTCCGAGGCGATCCTCGGCGACTTCCTCGCCGCCCGCCCCGGCCGCCGCGACCGCCTGGTGCTGGCCACCAAGTTCTTCGGCAACCTGCACCTCGGCGACCCCAACGGCGGCGGCGCCGGCCGCAAGGCGATCGTCGGCCAGCTGGAGGACTCGCTGCGCCGGCTGCGCACCGACTACGTCGACCTGTACTGGCTGCACAACCACGACCGGTCCACGCCCGTCGAGGAGACCCTGCGCACCCTGGACGACCTGGTGACGGCCGGCAAGATCCGGTACGTCGGCTTCTCCGACACCCCGGCCTGGTTCACCGCCAAGGCCCACACCACGGCCCTGCTGCGCGGCTGGACGCCGGTGACGGCGCTGCAGATGGAGTACTCGCTGCTGGAGCGCACCATCGAGGGCGAGCTGATCCCGCTCGCGCAGGACGCCGGGATGGGGATGCTGCCCTGGTCCCCGCTCAAGAGCGGTTTTCTGTCCGGGAAGTACCGCCGGGACCGGTCGGCACCGGCCGACGCGAGGCGCGCGGCCGTTCTCGGGCAGCCGGCCGAGGAGCAGTTCACCGTGATCGAGGCGCTCGGCGCGGTCGCCGAGGAGACCGGCGCGAGCCCGGCCGCCGTCGCCCTCTCCTGGGTGCAGAACCGCCCCGGCGTGACCGCCACCCTGATCGGCCCGCGCACCCACGCCCACCTGGAGGCGAACGTCGCGGCCCTCGACGTGCGCCTGACAGCGGAGCAGACGGCCCGGCTCGACGAGGTGTCCGCCCCGGCCCTCAACTTCCCCCACGACCTCAACGACCGCGTCGGCACCATGCTCAAGTACGCGGGCGCCACGGTCGACGGGATGCCGAGCGCGGTGTACCCGCCGCTGCTGGCGAGCACCGCCCGCTACTGATCAGGGGCCTGGCCGGGGTCCGCGCCGTCCGGTCGTAGGTGGGTGAGCTTGGCCGGGTTGGTGACGACGTAGACGCCCGAGACCTGATCGCCGTCCGGGGTGAGGTCCATGACCATCACGGCGTACGGGGAGTCGCCCGAGAACAGCACCGCGGCGTCGTCACCGTTCACGCTGCGGTAGTGGACGTCCAGATCCCCGGCGCGCCGCGAGGCGTAGCCGGCCAGCATGCGGGCGGCCTTCTCCCGGCCCTGGACCGGCCGCAGCCCCGCCCCCTGCCGGGCGCCGCCGCCGTCGATCCAGACCGTCACGTCAGGGGCGAGGATCTCCAGGAGCGCCTGCAGGTCGCCGCCGAGTGCGGCCGCGACGAACCGTTCGGTCGCCTCCCGCCGGACCCGGGGACGGGCGCGGTAGCGGGGGCGGCGGGCGTGCACATGGGCGCGGGCCCGGTGGGCGACCTGACGGACGGCGGCGGGGCTGCGGTCGAGCATGCCGGCGATCTCGGTGTGGGCATAGCCGAACACCTCGTGGAGGACGAACACCGCCCGTTCCAGCGGGGTGAGGGTCTCCAGGACCACCAGCATCGCCAGGGAGACCGAGTCGCTGCGGACCGTGTGGTCGGCGGTGTCCGGGGCGAGGCCGGTGGTGGCCTCGGTGACGAGCGGTTCGGGCAGCCAGGGACCGACGTACGTCTCACGGCGCGAGGCGATGGCGGTCTGCCGGGCAAGGGCGTGGTTCACCGCGATACGGACGAGATACGCGCGCGGGTTGCCGATCTCCGCCAGCGGCGCCCGGCTGTTCTTGCCGGACCAGGAGAGCCAGGTCTCCTGGAGCACGTCCTCGGTGTCGGCGACGCTGCCGAGCATGTTGTAGACGACGGAGAACAGCAGCTCGCGGTGGTCGACGAAGACCCGTGTCGCCGAGTGTGCCGGACCGTCCTGCGGGCTGCCGGTGTCCGGTCGCCGCGGCGCGGACATGTTCATCCCTGATCCTGGTAGGTGATGTGGTGCTTGGCCGCGACGGGATTGATCTTGGCGGGGTCCAGTCGCCCCTCGGTGAGCACAGCGGGGCCCGCCTCGAACAGGTCCTCGACGTACCGCTCCCAGCCGCCGGGCGAGGAGATCTGCAGGACTCGGGGCGGTGGCTCGGAGGCGCTGCGGAGGGCGTGCGGGACGCCGTGCGGGAGCAGCACGAACGTTCCCCTGGGTGCTCGGTGCCTGCGGCCGTCGTACTCGATCTCCAGGACTCCGTCCAGCACGTAGACGCATTCGTCCGCGTGGTGGTGGACATGGCGCGGGATGTCCTGGGCCACGGTCACCTCCAGCAGCGAGAAGCGCCCCTCGGCGTCGTCGGTGGTCGCCTTGACCGCGAACGCGGGCGGCAACGGTATCCGCCCGGGCCTGGCGGCACCCGGCTCCAGCAGGATGAAACGGTCTTCAGCCACGAGCCTGCCCTTTCGTGAGCGGCGCGGTCGGTTCCGGACTCACTTCTTGCCTCCGAAGGCCTCTTTCCGGATGACGTCGAGCATGCTCGGAACGCCTGCCGCGGTGCGGACATCGACGAAGGCACGTACATGAAGATCGCCGACCGCCTCGTTCAGCAGCGCGTTTCCCAGATCCGCGCGCGAGGTGAAGCGGCCGGGCAGGCGCGAGGTGGCGACCTGGTAGTCGCTGACGGTATCCGCGTCGAAGAGACCGGCGGGGCGGACGACGGTCCACCGGTGATCGCCGTCGCGCACGATCTCCTCCATGCGCCGCATGTCCTCGTACACGGTGCGTCCCATGGTGCGGGCGATGAGGGGCTCGAGCACCTTGCGGAAGAAGTAGGTCTCGCCGGGGGCCGGCACGCCGAAGAGCACGGTCGAACTCACACAGACCAGGCGCCGGACGCCGTGCTTCGTCATGGCCTGGGTGATGTGGGTGATGCCCTCGGAGTACACCGTGACGGGATTTCGGCCGTACGGCACTCCGAGCGTCGAGATCACCGCCTCCTGCCCGGCCACGGCGCGTGCCACGGCGCCGGGGTCGAGCACGTCCGCGCCGACCACCCGCAGTCGCGGGTCGCTCAGCGGGAACTCCGCGGGGCGGCGGGTGACGGCGGTGACCGTGTGCCCTTCGGCGATCGCCTGCGCAGTGGCCTGCCGACCGGTCGGCCCGTTCGCCCCGAATACGACGAGTTTCACGCGTTTCCCCTCTCAAGCTGGTCCTGTCATGTGGGAGGGGCCCGACGGCGAGGAATGTGACATCTCGCCGCCGGCTGAGACGCGGACCACATCTTCCGGACGGTCTCGACGCGCCACCAGATGTTGGTCAACCGTCCAAGACGCTGCGATACGATGGGGAGCACACGCATTCCGTTCTCGAAGCAGAAGGCGAGCCTGATGTCTCGTATGGCAGCGAAGGACCGGCGCGAAGAGCTGATCGCGGCGGGGTTTCGGGTGATGATCCGCGACGGCGTCGCGAAGGCGACCACACGCGCGATCGTCAATGAGGCAAAAATGCCGCTGGGTGTCTTCCACTACTGCTTCAACTCGCGCGAGGAACTGCTCCAGGAAGTCCTCACCCGTTTTACCGACAGCACGATGGCCACCGCGCGGAGGACCTTCGAAGGGGAGGGCGACCTCGGAACGCGTATCACCAGAAGCCTGAGCGCCTTCTGGGGCACTGTCGAACTCAGCCCGGGCGAGCACCAGGTCAGCTATGAACTCACCCACTACGCGCTGCGCCAGGCCGGGCTCGAGGACCTGGCCCGACGGCAGTACCAGCACTACCGGGAAGTCCACGAGGAGCTCCTGGAGGAGGTCGCCGAGGACGCGGACATCGAGTGGGCGGTTCCCGTTCCGGTGCTGGCCCGCTATCTCAACGCGGTCCTCGACGGCGTCACCTTGAGCTGGCTGGTCGACCACGACGGTGAGAACAGTCGCGCGGTCCTGCGCCTGACAGGCGAGCATCTGCTGACGCTGGCCCGCGAGCGGACCCGGCCGGCGGCACAGCAGGCCCCGGTGTCGTAGCCGCCGCCGGTCGGGAACCGCGGCCGGCGCCTACTCGAACAGGTCGGGCTCTTCGGTCGTGATCTGGTCCCACAGCGGACGGAACTGGAACCAGCCCGGCAGCGCGCCGGAGATCTGGTCACGGACCGTCCGTGCCGTCTCGGGGTCGATGAGCCGGGGCTCTCCGGCGGCCATCGCCAGCAGCTGGGCCTGGCAGGACCGCTCCATGGTGATGAAGTACCAGGCCGCCTCGGCCACGGACGCCCCGACCGTGAGCAGCCCGTGGTTCTGCAGGACGACGGCCTTGCCGTCTCCCAGGGCCACGCCGATGCGCCGGCCCTCCTCGGTGTCGTTCACCACGCCCCGGTAGTCCGAGTAGATGCCGTGGTCCTCGTAGAAGGCGCAGGCGTCCTGGGTGATCGGCAGGAGCGGGCTGCCGAGGGCGGCGAAGGCCTTGCCGTGCAGGGAGTGGGTGTGCACCGCCGCGACCACGTCCGGCCGGGCCCGGTGCACCTCGGAGTGGATGCAGAACGCGGCGTTGTTGACCGGCCGCCGGCCTTCCAGAAGCGTGCCGTCGTGGTCGACGAGGATCAGGTCGGAGACGCGGATCCGGCCGAACGACATGCCGAAGGGGTTGACCCAGAAGGCCGACGGGTTCTCGGGGTCACGGGCGGTGATGTGGCCGGCCACTCCCTCGGAGAAACCGAAGCGGGCGAACAGCCGGAAGGCGGCGGCGAGTTCCTGCTTGCGCACCTCGCGCTCCTGCTCGACGCCCAGGTTCTGCTGGGGCAACGGCAGGAAGACGCCTTCGGGCAGGGTGCCGACGGAGGCATGCATGGGCGCCTCGGGTGTGGTGGTCATGGTCTGGCCTCTCGCGAACTGCGGTGTCGTGAACAGCGGGTGCGTGAACTGCGGGTGCGCGAAGTGCTACTTGGCGCGGCCGCGCGGGCCGGTGCCGTACATGACGTCCACCAGGCGCAGGATCAACCGGTAGGCGGAGGGCTCGTACGGGATCATGTGCATGTCCCGGCGCATCGGGAACCGGTTCACGCTGACGGCCTGGAGCCTGGTGTATTTGCGGAATCCCTCGGCCCCGTGGCGGACGCCGAGGCCCGACTCCTTCCAGCCGCCCATCGGCAGACCGAGGGCCATGTAGTTGGTCTGGGCGTCGTTGATGGTGACGCAGCCCGCCTCGAACCGTTCGGCGAGGCGACGGGCGCGCTTCGTGTCCGATCCGATGATCGAGGCCTGCAGCCCGTACGTGCTGTCGTTGACCAGCCGGAGGGCTTCCTCGGCGTCGGCGACCTTCATCACGGGCAGGGTGGGGCCGAAGGTCTCCTCGCGCATGCACTTCATGCCGTGGTCGACGTCGACGAGCAACGTGGGCTCGAAGAACCGGCCGGGCCCCTCGGAGGCGTGCCCTCCGACGAGTACGCGGGCGCCCTTGCGCACGGCGTCGTCGACATGGTCCCTGATGAGCGCCAGTTGGGGAGGGAAGGTGACGGCACCCACGTCGACGCTGCCGAGCCCGGCCGGCCTTCCCGAGGTGACCCGCTGGAGCCGTTCACGCAGCAGGGCGACGTACGCGTCGTACACCGGTTCCTCGACATAGACCCGCTCCACCGAGGTGCACATCTGGCCTCCGTTGGACAGGGCCCCCTGGATCGTGACGTTGACGGCCCGCTCCAGGGAGGCGTCGGCGAGGACGACCAGGGCGTCCTTGCCGCCGAGCTCCAGTGAGCAGGGGACGAGGCGCTCGCCCGCCCGGGCCGCGACCAGGCGGCCGGTCCTGGTGGATCCGGTGAACATCACGAAGTCCACGGTGTCCACGACCGCGCCGCCGGTGGCCCCCGCACCGGTGACGACCTGGAAGACGTCCTCGGGCCAGCCGCACTCGCGGGTCATCCGCTCCATGAGCAGCGCGGTCAGCGGCGTCTGTTCGGAAGGCTTCAGCACGACCGCGTTGCCCGCGGCGAGGGCGGGGATGGCGTCGCCGAAGGAATTGAGCAGCGGGTTGTTCCACGGGCCGATGACGCCGACGACACCGCGCGGCACCCTGCGCGTGTACATGCTGCGGCCGAGGACGAACGGCGAGAGGGAGCGGATCCTCGTCGTGGCGAGCAGGCCGCGGGCCCGCTTCGCCCAGTAGGCGAAGGCACTGGCGCAGTAGACGATCTCGACGATCGCGTCCTCCTCCGCCTTGCCGTTCTCCTCGACGATGCGGTCGGCGATCTCCTGCCGGTGGGCCAGGAGCCAGCGCCGGCCACGCGCGAAGAACTCGGCGCGAGCACGGGTGTCCAGCCCGACCCAGCCCCGCTGCGCCCGCCGGGCGCGCTCCACCGCCTGCGCCACCTCTTCCGCGGACATGTCGGACACCTCGTCGACCACCGCTCCGGTGGCCGGATTGTCCACCGCGATCCGCGCACCCGCCGGGGGGCCGTCTGCCCTGAGGGATTGATTCTGCGTCACGAAAACTCCCCACCGGAACGTTGACTTCTCTTCACTCAGAATGAGACGGTCACCCGTACAAGTCAAGCGTCTTGTACAAGCGTCCAAGTTACGGGAGTGGTCGGATGAGAAGGACGGCATCGGTCGCACTGAGCGGCCTGGGCGTTCCCGAGTCCCTGCGCTGGCATCAAGGCGCCCTGTGGTTCTCGGATCTCGCGCACGGCACGGTGCACCGATGGGACGGCACCGCCGAGGCGGAGACGGTGGTCAGGGTCCCCGGCCGGGCCGGCGGGCTCGGCTGGCTTCCCGACGGCCGCCTGCTCGTCGTGTCCATGGACGGGGGGCGCATCTACCGCCTGGAGGCCGAGGGCGAACTGGTCGAACACGCCGATCTGCGCCACGTCGTCGGCGGTCCGGTCAACGACATGCTCGTCGACCCCGAGGGGCGCGCCTATGTCGGCAACTTCGGCTTCGACTACCACGCCTTCTCCCGCGAGCACCCGAACTCGATGCTCTACGCACCGCCCGGTCCGCCGCGTGCCCCGGTCGCCTGCCTGGCACCGGACGGCAGCCTGCTCGGGCTGACGGAGCCCCTGCTCTTCCCGAACGGGACCCTGCTCACGGCCGACGGCAAGACCGTGATCGTGGCCGAGACGCTGGCCATGCGGCTCACCGCCTTCGCCAGGAACCCCGACGGCTCCCTGACCCGGCCCGAACCGTGGGCGCCCCTGATCTCACCGCTCCTGTGGCGCCTCGTGAACCATCCGGGGACGGCCGGCCGCGTCACCCGCAGGATCTCGGCGTTCCTGGATCACCCGGCCATCTCCAAGCGCTCGTCGTCCCCGATCGCACCGGACGGCATCGCATGGGACGCCGACGGTACGTCCATCTGGGTCGCGAACGCCCTGCGAGGTGAATGCGTGCGGATCGCCCCAGGCGGCCGCGTCCTCGAACGGGTCGCCACCAGCCAGCACACCCTGGGCTGCCTGATGGCCGGACCCGACGGACGCACCCTCTTCGCCGCCACCGTCCCGACGGACGACCCCGCCCGCGCCGCCGAACTCAACGGCGGCCGCATCGAGATGGTGCGGCCGTGAGCCGCGGAGCAACGATCCGGGCCGATCCGGACTGGGCAATTGACTTGGACATTCGACCAAGGAGGATCTGTGACCATGCGCCACACATCTGAGAAGGGCCGGGTCATTCTCGTGACCGGCGCGGCCGCTGGCATCGGAGCCGCCATCGCGGAACTGGCGATCGCGCGCGGCCATCGCGTCATGCTGACCGACGTGGACGAGGAGGCCGCCCTGGCCCGGGCCCGCGCCCTGGGTCAGCGGGCCGCCGGACACGCCCTGGACATTCGCAGTCCCGCGGACTGGAGCAAGGCGTTCGACGCGGCCGAGGCGCGCTTCGGGGCCGTGGACGTGCTGATCAACAACGCCGGCATCACCCACACCGGACACGCCCGTGCTCTCCGCCCCGAGCAGCACCGCGACATCGTCGAGATCAACCTGCTCGGCACCGTCACGGGGGTCTGCGCAGCGCTGGAGCGCATGACCGCGCAGGGGCACGGTCACATCATCAACGTCTGCAGCATGACGTCGTTCCTGCCACTGCCCGGATACGCCACCTACTGCGGCACGAAGCACGCACTCCGGGCCTTCCACCACAGCGTCGCGATCGAGGAGCGGGACGGACCGCTGGACTTCACGATCGTCCATCCGCCGTCCACCAGGACCGGCATGCTCGCCCAGGAGATGGCCGATCCTTCCTGCGCCATCTCGTTCGCGGAGAAGTCCTACGCCCCGGAGCAGATCGCCGAGGCCGTCGTCGACGCGGTCGTGACCAAGCCGGTCGAAGTGGTGTTCCCGCCGTTCGCCGGCCGCCTACAGCGGATCGCCGGAGTCTTCCCCGGGCTGATGCGCCGCGTCCTCCCCGTCGCCGAGGCCAGAGGGCGGCGGCAGCGGGACAGGCTGCTCTCCGCTCAGGGGTTCCCGGCATCCGGGAACTGACGAACCTCCAGAAAGGGTGCGGATGTGAGTGCGCACATGACGTCCCGACCGGACTCGAAAAGGACGGACATGAAAGCAGACATGAGGGCGGACGTGAAAAGGCCCGTATCCGCCCTCACCGGGCTGGACGAGGCGCGGATGATCCTGCTGAGCAGGGCGACCGAGCACCTGGACCCGCCGTTCGCAGTGGTGGACCTGGACGCTTTCGACGCCAACACCGCGGATCTGGCCCAGCGGGCCGCGGGCCGGGCGACCATCCGGCTGGCCAGCAAGTCGGTCCGCAGCCGCGATCTGATCAGGCGCGCCGTTCAGCATGAGGGGTATCGGGGAATCCTCGCCTTCACCCTGCCCGAGGCGCTGTGGCTCGCCGAAACCCACCAGGACGTGGTGATCGGGTATCCGACCACCGACCGCGCCGCGCTGCAGCGGCTCGCCTCGGACGAGCGCGCGGCCTCGCGCATCACCCTCATGATCGACTCGATCGGCCAGTTGGACTTCGTGGACGAGGTGGTGGGCGCCGCCCGCCCCGACATCCGTGTCTGCATCGACCTGGACGCCTCGCTGGAGCTGGCCGGAGGCCGCATCCACCTGGGCCCGTACCGCTCGCCGGTGCACTCCCCCCGGCAGGCCGCCGCACTGGCCCGCGCCATCCAGGACCGGTCCGGATTCCGGCTGGCCGGGGTCATGTCCTACGAGGGCCAGATCGCCGGACTGGGCGACAACCAGCCCGGGTCGCTGCTCAGGCGGGCCGCGATCCGTGCCATGCAGCGCGTCTCCGCCGGTGAACTGGCCGAGCGGCGTGCGGCGGCCATCGCCGCCGTCGAGGCGGTGGCGCCGCTGGAGTTCGTCAACGGCGGTGGCACGGGCTCCGTCGAGCAGACCGCGGCCGAACACGTCGTCACCGAGATCGGTGCCGGATCGGGGCTCTACGGGCCCGGACTCTTCGACTTCTACCGGCACTTCCGCCCCCGGCCCGCCGCCTTCTTCGTCATGTCCGTCGTACGCCGCCCGAGCGCCAGGATCGCCACCGTGCTCGGCGGCGGCTGGATCGCCTCCGGCCCGCCCGGCCTCGACCGCCAGCCGACTCTCACCTGGCCGCAGGGGCTGCGCACGAACCCCAGGGAAGGGGCCGGCGAAGTCCAGACCCCCGTCCTGGGCGCCGCCGCACACGTACTGCGGCTCGGCGATCACGTGTGGTTCCGGCACGCCAAGGCCGGCGAACTGTGCGAACGCGTCAACACCCTCCACCTGGTGTCCGGCGCGGAGATCGTCGACGAGGTCGCGACCTACCGGGGCGAGGGACACGCCTTCCTGTGACCCGTTCCTGAACAGGCCCGTTTCCGCTCTCCGGAGGCCGTATTGTCCACCGAGTTCCACCCTCCGGCCCCGATACCGGCGGCCGCTGTCGCGACCGCTGCCGGCCATCCGCCGGCCGAGCCCGTCTCCCGTGGCTGGATCGCCCTGTTCAGCCTGGTCTGGTTCGGGTACTGGACGGCGAATCTCGTCCCCCTCCAACTCCTGCTCCCCCAGCAGCTGGAGATCATCGAGCCGGCGTCCAAGGTCCACGGTCTCGCCGTCGTCAACGCCCTCTCCGGACTGGTCTCCCTGCTCGCCCTTCCGGTGTGCGGGGCACTCTGCGACCGTTCTCGCAGCCGCTTCGGACGCAGAAGGCTCTGGCTCACGGGCGGTGCGCTGTCCTTCGCGGCGGGGCTGGCGATCACCGGGGAGCAGACCACGGTGGCGGGCGTGACCCTCGCGTGGTCGGCGAGCATGCTCGGTCTCAGCGCGGCCACCGCCGGGCTGACCGCCATGATCGCCGACCGGGTCCCCGTCGGCCAGCGCGGCGTGGTGTCCAGCGCGGTCTACGGCCCCCAGGCCCTCGGCGTGGTGGCCGGCATCGCCCTCGTCTCCGCGTTCGCGCTGTCCCCGTCGAGCGGCTACCTCGTCATCGCGGCCCTGCTGATCGTCTGCACCGTGCCGTTCCTCGTCCGGTTCCGCGACACCTCGTACGGCTCCGAGCCCGCGCTGAGCCTGCGCACTCTGCTCACCTCCATGGGCCGCTCGCTCAGGAACCACGAATTCGCCTGGGCGTTCGGTGGCCGGCTCCTGGTCAACCTGGCGAACTCCCTGGGTGTCTGTTACACCCTCTACTTCCTGACCGACGACCTGAAGGTCCCCGACCCGGCCGGCAGCCTGCTCGCCTGTACCGCCCTCTACCTCGTGGCCGGTGTCCTGGCCAGCGCCGTCGCCGGGGTGCTGTCCGACCGCCTCGGCAGACGGCGGATCTTCGTCGCGCTGGCAGCGCTGCTCCAGGCGGCAGCGGGGTTCCTGCTGGCGGGCTTTCCCGACCTCGGCGTCACGCTGGTGGCGTCAGCGGTCATGGGCGGCGGTTTCGGTGCCTACATGGCCGTCGACCAGGCTCTCATCACCCAGGTCCTGCCCGATGCCGACAGCCGGGCCCAGGACCTCGGGATCATGAACATCGGGACGGTCGTCCCGCCCGCGCTGGCCCCTCTGCTCGCCAGCTTCGTCATCACCTCCGACCGCGGCTACCCACTCCTGTTCTCCTGCGTCGGCGTGGCCGCAACCGTGGGGGTGCTGCTCGTGTACCGCGTCCGGTCCGTCCGATAGGGACGCCGAGCCACCCCTCACCCGACACCCCGAGAAGGAAGGAAGGCCGTGGCCACACTCCACTCCGACGCTCTCCGGCAGAGAGTGAACGGTGGGCAGCGGCCACTCCTTCACCGCTGCCGCCGCGACCGAGGGGGTACTGATCCGTCCCGACCGGCTCGGCGGCATCCGTGCGATCGACCCGAAGGCCGGCACCGTCACCGTCGAGGCGGGTACCCGGCTCAGGACGCTGAACATGGCTCTGGCCCAACAGGGTCTGTCGCTCACGAACATGGGCGACATCATGGAACAGACCGCGGCCGGGGCCACCAGCACCGGCACCCACGGCACCGGGCGCGCATCGGGTGCGATCGCGGCGCAGCTCCGTGGCCTGGAGCTGGTGACGGCGGACGGTTCGCTGCTGAGGTGCTCCGCGACGCAGAACCCGGAGGTGTTCGCCGCGGCGCGCGTCGGACTCGGCGCTCTGGGCGTCGTCAGCGCTCTCACGTTCGCGGTCGAGCCGATGTTCCTCCTCGCCGCACACGAGGCACCGATGACGTTCGACAGGGTGACCGCGACCTTCGACGAACTCCACGCGCACAACGAGCACTTCGAGTTCTACTGGTTCCCGCACACGGACCACTGCAACACCCTGCGCAACAACCGGACCGTCGGCCCCCACGCCCCGCTGGGCCGGTTCAGGACGTGGTTCGAGGACGAGTTCCTCTCCAACAACGTCTTCCAGGCACTCAGTTCCGTGTGCCGGGCAGTGCCCGCCGCCGTCCCGGCGATCGCGCGGATCACCAGCCAGGGTCTCTCGGCCAGGACGTACACGGACATCCCCTACAAGGTCTTCACCAGCCCGCGCCGCGTCCGGATGATCGAGATGGAGTACGCCGTCCCGCGTGAGGCCGTCCTCGACACCCTCCGCGAACTCAAGGCCATGATCGAGCACTCCGACCTGCGCATCAGCTTCCCGGTCGAGGTCCGCACCACGCCCGCCGACGACATCGCTCTCTCCACGGCATCCGGACGCGACAGCGCGTATGTCGCCGTCCACGTGTACCGGGGCATGCCCCATCAGCGGTACTTCGCAGAAGCGGAGCGCATCTTCGTCGCGCACGAGGGGCGCCCGCACTGGGGAAAGCTCCACACCCAGGATGCCGCCTACTTCGCAGACGCCTACCCCCGCTTCGGCGAGTTCACGGCGCTGCGCGACCGGCTGGACCCCGACCGCCGCTTCACCAACGCCTATCTGCGCACAGTACTGGGCGACTGACCGGCCGGAGGCGAGGACCGCCGCCGACCGGAAACTCACCGCGGAGCTTCCGGCCCTGTGGGGGTCCTCTTCATCCGGCGGAAAACAAACTCGGCTACCACAGAGACAGGAACCACCCGCAGGACAGGAGACCGACCATGCGCAGGCATCAGCCCCCGTGCCCCGGCGCCGCCGACCACCCCGACGACCACCCGGCCGTCATCGTCTCGGCCCATCCCGAACAGGGCTGGAGCCTGCTGTGCGACGGCACGATCGTCTTCGACGACACCGGTGAACTCCTGCCCGACGGACAGACCGTGAGCCCCCATCGGCCCCCGGCCGCCACCGTCTGAACGGCTGTCAGTCGTCCCCGGCGGTGAAGTCCAGGCGGTCCAGCCGCTCGGGGTCGGCCAGGATGTACATCTCGGTGATCCGGCCGTCGGCGACGGTGACCGCCATGACGGAGACCGGGCGCCCCCCGGGCGCGGTGACCATGCCGACGGTCCCGTTGACCAGCGCGAGTTGCGCCGCGTCCGCGAACTGCCGGAAGGTGAGGGCCTGTTCGGCCACCGTCCGCGCCCCGCGCACCACCTTGGACGCGGCGGCGCCACGCACCAGCGCGCCCGAGTCGACGCGCAGCACCACGTCCGGGTGGAGCAGCGCGACGAGCGCCTCGAAGTCGCCGCCCCGGGAGGCGGCCAGGAAGGCGTCGAGGACCTGGCGCTGCCTGCCCAGGTCCGGGTCGGCCGACGGGGCGGCCCCCTGGACCCGGCGGCGGGCCCGGCTGGCCAGCTGGCGGGTGGCCGCCGCACTGCGTTCCACGATCGGCGCGATGTCGTCGAAGGGGACCGCGAACAGGTCGTGCAGGACGAACGCCAGCCGCTCGGCGGGCTCCAGCGTCTCCAGGACGATGAGGAGTGCGAGCCCGACGGAGTCCGCCTCCAGCACCTCCTGTTCGGGGTCGATGCCCGACAGCGGCCTGATCAGCGGGTCCGGGACGAAGGTCTCGTCGATCGGCTGCTCGCGGCGGGCCGTACGGGAGCGCAGCATGTCGAGGCAGACCCGGCCGACCACCGTGGTCAGCCAGCCGCCCAGGTTCCTGATCTCGTTCACGTCGGTGCGCCCGAGCCTGAGCCAGGCCTCCTGGACGGCGTCGTCGGCCTCGGCCAGCGAGCCGAGCATCCGGTAGGCCACCGCGCGCAGCTGGCCGCGGTGTTCCTGGAAGCGGCCGGCCAGCAGTTCCGTGTCCATGTTCATGACGTTCGTGTCCCCCGTTCGTCCACGGCCGCAGACTATGCGGACCCGCGGCACCCGCAACCTCTTTTACCGGCGGAGGTCACACCTCGTCTTACCGGCGGAGGTCACACCTCGTCTTACCGGCGGAGGTCACACCTCGTCGCGGGCGAGCGCGAGGAGCCGGTCCAGGACCCGGGGGGCACCGGCGCGCAGTCCGTCGTGCTCGAACTCGTCGGTGACCCAGGTGCGCAGGCCCCGGACGGCCCGGGCGGTCGCCAGCGAGTGCCCGGCGTCGACGTACATGTCGTCGTGGTACACGGCGGCGGCGACCGGGACCTCGTTGGCGGCCAGGCGGGCCGGGTCGTAGAGCGGCTGCCAGTCGGTGCGGGCGGCGAGCAGGTCGGCCGCCGCCTTCAGGGGCCGCAGGGCCGGGTCGGTCTCGAACATCCACGGGTGCACGGTCTCCCCGGTGAACAGCACCGGCGCGTCGCCCGCGAGCGCCTTGGCCGCGTCGAACTGCGGGAACTCGGCGCGGACCCGCTCGGCCGCCCAGGCGGTGGGGCGGGCGTCCTGGCCGTAGACGGGCTCGTGGACCAGGGCGTACAGCGGATTGCTCGCGTACGACAGCAGGCCCTGGACCTGTTCCTGGAAGGCGTCGGAGAGCTCCAGGCCGGACGGGGTACGGACGAAGGCGTCCTCCAGGAGGTAGTGCAGACGGTGGCTGCCGTCGCTGGTGCCCAGCATCAGGCCGAGGGACTGGAAGGCCTCGACGGTGAGCCGGTAGCCGTTCGGCAGCAGGGTCTCGCGCTCCAGGAGGTGCTCGGCGATCCGGCGGACCCGCTCGACGTCCTGCGGGTAGCGGTCGTAGTGCCCGGTGACCTTGCGCTCGACGCGCGGGTAGGCGGCGCGGTAGACGTCGTCGGCGTGCGCGTCCAGGGAGGGCAGGCCGCCGGTGATCACGGAGGTCTTGAGGCCCTCGGGGAAGAACGACAGGTACGTGACCGTGCAGAAGCCGCCGAAGCTCTGGCCCAGGGTCGTCCACGGGGCGCCGCCGGTGACCTGCGGGCGGATCGCCTCGCAGTCCCGGACGATCGAGTCGGCACGGAAGCGGGCCAGGTGGTCGGCCTGGGCGGCCGGACCGCCGCGCAGCGGGAGGGTCTGCCGGTTGACCGGGGTGGAACGGCCGGTGCCGCGCTGGTCGAGGAGCAGGACCCGGTAGTCCGCCAGCGCCCGGTCGAGCCAGGACTGCCGCCCGACGAAACGATTCGCTCCGAAGCCCGGGCCACCCTGGAGGTACAGCAGCCAGGGCAGCTCCTGGTCCGCCTTGTCGCTCGCGACCGCCTCCCGGGCGTAGACCTCGATCGTCTCACCGCCCGGGTCCGCGTGGTCGAGGGGGACGGTGAAGCGGCGGTCGGTGAGGACGACGCCGGGCTGGCGGTAGCTGAGGCTCAACGTTTCTCCCGGGACGGACGGATGGTCGCGTCCCAGTTCAGCACACCTCCCGGGCGGATCCGCCCCCGGGATCATGAAATCGTTACTGAATAACCGATCAGCGGGCGGCGAGGCTGGAGCGCCGCACCACCAGTTCCGGCTGGAGCACCACCCGGCGGTGCTCGTGCGCCGCCTGCCCCTCCCCCTCCTCGGTCTCCTCCAGGAGGAGGTCCGCGGCCAACGCCCCCATGGTGACGGCGGGCTGGCGGACGGAGGTCAGCGGTACGGCGGCCGCGGCGGCGAACTCGATGTCGTCGTAGCCGACGATCGCGAGGTCGTCCGGGACGACCACCCCGGCCGCGTACATGGCCTGCAGGACGCCGAGGGCCAGGAGGTCGTTGGCGCAGAACACGGCGGTGGGCCGGTCGGCGAGGCCGAGCAGGCGGGCGCCCGCGTCCCGCCCGGCGGCCACGTCGAGCCGCTCGGTCGGCAGCTCGCGCAGCGCGTCGGGGCCGAGCCCGGCCTCGGCGAGGGCGTTCAGGGCGCCGGTGCGCCGGTCACGGACCTGGTTGAGCCCGGGCGGCCCGCTGACGTACGCGATCGAGCGATGCCCGGCGTCGACGAGATGGCGCACGGCCAGCGCCCCGCCCGCCACGTCGTCGACGCTCACCGAGCACTCGGTGGTGCCCTCGGCGACCCGGTCGACGAGCACGAAGGGGATGCCGTGCCGGCGGAAGGTCTCGATGTTGCGGCCGGTGGCGTCCGCCGGGGTGAGCAGGACGCCCCGCACCCGCTGCTCGGCGAAGAGCGACAGGTACTCGGCCTCCTCGCCGGCGTTCTGCGCGCTGTTGCAGACCATCACGCCGAGCCCGGCCTCCCGGGCCGCCCGCTCGGCGCCGCGGGCCACGTCCACGAAGAAGGGGTTGCCCATGTCGAGGACGAGCAGGCCCATGATCCGGCTGCGGCCCGCGCGCAGCTGGCGTGCGGACTCGCTGCGGACGTAGCCGAGCCGGTCGATCGCCGACTGCACCCGCGCCCGGGTCTCGCCGGCGACGGTGTCCGGGCGGTTGATGACGTTCGAGACCGTGCCCACCGAGACTCCGGCGGCGCGGGCGACGTCTTTGATACCCACCGACTGGGCCATCGGTCGAGACCTCCAGGAAACATGGACGGCGCCTTCACGGCACGGAAGGGCACATCCGGAAGGGCTTCACATTACGACATGACTCGCACACCGGTCCGGGTCAGCCGGGCAGGGCGAAGTCGACGACGTGGAGCGCGGAGGGTGTCGTACCGCTCGACGTCTCCTGGTACATGAACGACAGCACGTTGTCCGCCTTGACCCGCAGCTCGTCGATGACGACCTCGCCGAAGGCGTTCAGGTCACCGCCGTCGTAGAGCAGCGCCCAGTCGGAGTAGTCCGCGGCCTTGGACGCGCCGGCGATCCGTCCGTAGGGGAACACCGCGTAGGCGTTGTCGTACTTGTCCAGCACCAGCTTGGTGCGCTGGCTGGAGTTCAGGGCGACCGGGATCTCGGTCTTCTGCCAGGTGCCGGCGGAGTTCCTGCGGAGGTGGAAGGCGCGGCCGTTCGCGGTGCGGTCGGCGACGTAGTCGGTGGTGCACTGGCCGAAGCGGCCGGGGACATAGCTGATGATCGTGTGCGGGAGGCCGGCGGAGTCGGTCCACTGGCTCTCCTGGTTCATCAGGGAGTGGTCCGGGTTGAGGGAGTCGACGACCAGCCCGGAGTCGGTGACGGCGACGGTGTCCGAACTGCCGGTGGTGGCGACCAGGGCGCCCGCGTCGTTGCGCCAGGTGCGACCGCGGTCGGTGGAGTAGACGTAGCCGGTGTCGTGGTTCGTGATGCCACCGCTGTTGCACATCACGGACGCCGACTGCTCGCGCCAGGTGAAGAAGGCGTGCAGCCGCCCGTCCGCGTCGTAGTCGATGCCGTGCAGATACATGTTGCGGGCGGTCGACGACCCGTGCGTGCTCGTGTACGTCCCGCTGGAGCTGCTCCACTCCCCCAGGGCGGTCCAGCCCGAACCGTCGTACTCCGCAAGGGCGTTACGGCCGTTCCCGGAGATCCCCACCCGGTAGCTGAGCTGGAGCCTGCCCTCGGGCGTGGAGATGAACTGCGGGTAGGTGAACTGGGAGGTGGGCGACACCCCGTCGAGGGACGTCTGTACGGCGCCGAAGACGGCCGAGGTCCAGGCGGTGGAGCCGGGGTTGTCGAGCAGCCCGGCCACCGACTTCACGTAGTAGAAGCCGTCGCTGTGCGAGTCCATGTTGACGTGGAGCCGGCCGTCGGTCTTCGACACGCCCATGGAGATGACGTTGTGCGAGTCGCTGGACTTGAGCTGGTGGGCGAGGGTGACGGTGGACCAGGACGACCCGCCGAGCACCCGGCGCCCGATCACCGCGGAGCCGGTCGAGGTGTACCAGCCGGCGTACTGGTGGCCCTGGTAGGTGAACAGGCCGTTCTTCTGGAAGGAGTTGTTGTTGACCAGGCCGTCGTAGGAGACGAAGAAGACGGCCTGGGCGTCGAGTTGCGTGCTCTGCTGCTTGTTCACCGACGGTCCGGGGCCGGCCGCGCGGGCGGTGCCGGCGGCGAGGGCGGGGGTGGTGACGGCGCCGACGAGGGCGGCACCGAGCACGGTACGTCTCTTCACGAGCGGCTCCTGTCGTGGTTCAGGCGAGGTGGAACACTTCGGTGAGCGGTGTCATCGCCTCGTCGGGACGGGCACCGTCGAGGGCATCGAAGAAGGGACCCATCTCGGCCTGCCAGCGGGCGTTGACCTCGGTGGCCTCCATGCCGGCGCGGGCGGCGTCGAAGTCCTCGGTCTCCAGATAGCCGACCAGCAGGCCGTCGTCGCGCAGGAAGAGCGAGTAGTTGTGCCAGCCGGTGGCGGAGAGCGCCGCGCGCATCTCCGGCCACACGGCGGCGTGGCGTTCGCGGTACTCGGCGAGGCGGTCCTGCCGGACCTTGAGGAGGAAACAGACGCGCTGCATGAAGTACCGCTCCCGCTCTAGAAGTTGAACTGGCCGATGTTCTTCGCGTCGAACACGGTCGGCTTGCCGAGGTTGATCACGCCGTCCTTGCCGATGGTGTAGGTGGTGTCGCCGGCCTTGAAGGTCTCGCCCTCCTTGCCGGTGATCTGCCCGGAGGCCAGCGCGACGGCGGTGCGGGCGGCGAGGTCGCCGAGCTTGGCCGGGTCCCACAGCTCGAAGGCGTCGACGGTACCGTTCTTGACGTACTGCCGCATGTCGTTGGGTGTGCCGAGGCCGGTCAGCTTGACCTTGCCCTTGTACTTGGAGCCGGACAGGTACTGGGCGGCCGCCTTGATGCCGACGGTGGTCGGGGAGATGATCCCCTTGAGGTCCGGGTACTGCTGGAGCAGGCCCTGGGTCTGCTGGAAGGACTGCTGGGCGTCGTCGTTGCCGTAGGCGATCTTGACCAGCTTGACGTTCTTGTACTTCGGGTCCTTCAGCTCCTCCTTCATGTACCCGATCCAGGTGTTCTGGTTGGTCGCGGTCTGCGCGGCGCTCAGGATCGCGATCTCGCCCTTGTACCCGATCTGCTCGGCGAGCAGCTGCACCTCGGTACGGCCGAGGTCCTCGGCGCTGGCCTGCGAGACGAAGGCGTTGCGGCAGCCGGCGTTGGTGTCGGAGTCGTAGGTGACGACCTTGATGCCGCTGCTCATGGCCTGCTTGAGCGCGGTGCACAGGGCGCCGGGGTCCTGTGCGGACACGGCCATGGCATTGACCTGCTGCTGGGTGAGCGTGTTGACGTAGGAGACCTGCCCGGAGGTGTCGGTCGCACTGGAGGGTCCGACCTCCTTGTACTTGGAGCCCAGCTCGGTGAGCGCCTTCTCGCCGCCCTTGTCGGCGGAGGTGAAGTAGGGGTTGTTGACCTGCTTGGGCAGGAACCCGACGGTGAGGCCCTTCTTGAGCGCGGCGTTCGGGTCGGCCTTGGCGGTGGAGGTGGCGGCCGACGTCTCGTCGCTGCCGGAGTTGTTCTTGGTCGTACCGCCGCAGGCGGTGGCGGCAAGGGCGAGGGAGGAGACGGCGGCGAGGGTCACACAGGCACGCCGGAGGGATGACTTACGCATGACGGGTTCCTTTTTCAGTAACGGCTGTGGAAGCGCCCTTTCTTGGGGGCGCTGGGGATCCCCCCGGCCGAAGGCTGGGGGAGGAACTGCGCGACCAGCCACATACGGCCTGCAGCAATCAGACGGCCTTCGCACCCCTGTGCCGAGCCAACGAGATCTGCCGGGCAACCCGCGGCCCAAGCACCGAGACGACGAGCAACACACCGGTCACGACGATCTGGGACTGCGCGGACACGTTCAGCAGGCTCATCACGTTCTGCAGCGCCCCGAGCAGGAACACCCCCGCGACCGCCCCACCGAGCGTTCCCTTGCCACCGTCGAAGTCGATGCCACCGAGCAACACGGCGGCCACCACGCTCAGTTCGAGCCCGGTCGCGTTGTCGTACCGCGCACTCGCGTAGTGCAGCGCCCAGAAGACCCCCGTCAGAGAGGCCATGAACCCGGTGGCGACGAACAGCACCAGCTTGTTCCGCTTCACCCGGATCCCCGCGAACCGCGCCGCCTCCTCACTCGCCCCCACCGCGAACAGCGACCGCCCGAACGGCGTGGCATGCAGCACCACCACGGCGATCACCAGCAGCACCAGGAACGGCAGGAAGGCCCGCGGCAGGAACGTGTCGCCGAGCCGCCCCGCCGCGAAGTCCTGGTACTGCGTGGGGAAGTCGGTGACCGCGTCGGAGCCGAGCACGATCTGTGCGATGCCCCGGTAGGCCGCGAGCGTGCCGATGGTGACGGCCAGCGACGGCAGGCCCAGCCGGGTCACCAGCAGCCCGTTGACCAGCCCGCACACCACACCGAGCAGCAGGCACAGCGGGATGATCGTCTCGATCGCCATGCCCTCGTTCCAGAGCCTGCCCATGACGGCGCCCGAGAGCCCGGCGGTCGACGCGACCGACAGGTCGATCTCGCCGGCGACGACCAGCAGCGTCATCGGCAGGGCGATCAGCGCGATGGGAAGTGTGTTGCCGATCAGGAACGACAGGTTGAGCGAGTTCCCGAAGCCGTCGACGAAGCCGAACGACAACAGCAGGAGAACGATCAGCAGCGCACCGACGACCGTGTCCCAGCGGACCGCGCGTGTCAGGGAGTCAGGCATGGCGGGTGCTCCTCTTCTTCAGGGCGGAGGCCACCCGCAGCGCGACGATCCGGTCGACGGCGATGGCGAGCAGCAGCAGGAAGCCGTTGATGGCGAGCACCCACACGGAGCTGACCCCGAGGGCCGGCAGCACGCTGTTGACGGAGGTGAGCAGCAGCGCGCCGAGCGCGGCGCCGTACACGCTTCCGGAGCCGCCGGTGAAGACGACGCCGCCGACCACCACGGCGCTCACGACGGTGAGTTCGTAGCCGGTGCCGGTGCCGGAGTCGACGTTCCCGAACCGCGCCAGGTACATCGCCCCGGCGAGCCCCGCGAGGGCGCCGCAGAAGGTGTACGCGGTGAGGATCCGCTTGCGGACCGGGATGCCGGCCAGCCGGGCGGCCTCGGGGTTGGAGCCGAGGGCGTACAACTCCCGTCCGCTGCCGAAGTGTTTGAGGTAGTAGGCGGTGGCGACCAGCACCGCGAGGGCGATGAGGGCCAGCCAGGGGATCGCCGCCAGGCCGCCGGAGCCGAAGTCGACGAAGGAGCCTGGGAGGTCGGCGGCCGTGATCTGCCGGGAGCCGACCCAGATGGAGTCGACGCCCCGGATGATGTAGAGCGTGCCGAGGGTGACGACGAGTGCCGGCACCTGGCCGAGGCTCACCAGGAGACCGTTGAGCAGTCCGCAGCCGATGCCGAGCAGCACGGCGAGCAGGATCGCGACGGCCGGGTTGCCGCCGCCGTGCAGGTAGTCGCCGGCGGCGAAGGCGGTGATGCCGAGGGTGGAGCCGACGGACAGGTCGACGTTCCTCGTGATCACCACCAGGGACTGACCGGTGGCGACCAGGACCAGGATGGTCGCGTTGAGCAGCAGGTCCTTGATGCCCTGTTCGGAGAGGAACTGGCTGTTGCCGGCCTGGGTGACGGCGATCATCACCAGGAAGACGACGAGGATGGCGAGTTCGCGCATCTTGAAGACGCGGTCGACGAGCCGGGTCCCGGCGGACTCGGGCGTCTCGGCGGCGGGGGTCTGTTCCGAGGTGGTCACCGTCATGCGGCGGCCCTCCCCGTGGCTGCGGCCATCACGGTTTCCTCGCTGGCTTCGGAGCGCGGGATCTCGGCGGTGATCCGGCCCTCGTGCATCACCAGCACGCGGTCGGCCATGCCGAGGATCTCGGGCAGGTCGGAGGAGATCATCAGGACGGCGACGCCGTCGGCGGCCAACTCGCCGAGCAGGCGGTGGACTTCGGCTTTCGTGCCAACGTCGATGCCACGGGTCGGCTCGTCGACGATCAGCACCCTCGGCCCGGTCGCGAGCCATTTGGCGAGGACGACCTTCTGCTGGTTGCCGCCGGAGAGGGTGGACACGGCGTCGGCGATCCGGGCGTACTTCACCTGGAGCCGGACCGCCCAGTCGAGGGACCGGCTGCGTTCGGCGCCCCGGTCGACGAGGCCCGCTTTCACGGTCGTACGCAGACCGGTGAGGCCGATGTTCCGCTCGATGGACATGTCCATCACGAGGCCCTGGGCGCGCCGGTCCTCGGGCACGAGGGCGAGGCCGGCGGACATCGCGACGGAGGGTGCGCCGTTGGTCAGTTTCCGTCCCCTGACCTCGACTTCGCCGGCGTCCCAGCGGTCGACGCCGAAGACGGCGCGGGCGACCTCGGTGCGGCCGGCGCCGACCAGTCCGGCGAGGCCGACGATCTCGCCGGAGCGCACCTCGAAGGAGATGTCCGTGAAGACACCCTCGCGGGTCAACCGCCTTACGGCAAGGGCGACTTCACCGGCCCGTACCTCCTGCTTGGGATACAGCTCGTCCAGGTCCCGGCCGACCATCCGGCGGACCAGGTCGTCCTCGGTCATGCCGTCGACGAGCTCGCTGGCGATCCAGGCACCGTCCCGGAGGGTGGTGACCCGCCGGCAGATCTGGAAGATCTCCTCCAGGCGGTGCGAGATGAAGAGCACCGCCGCGCCCTGGTCGCGCAGAGTGCGGACGACGCCGAAGAGGCGGGCGACCTCGCTGCCGGTGAGGGCCGCCGTCGGCTCGTCCATGATCAGGACCCGGGCGTCGAAGGAGAGTGCCTTGGCGATCTCGACGATCTGCTGGTCGGCGATGGACAGGCCGCGGGCGGGGCGGTCGGGGTCGAGGGCGACGCCGAGCCGCTTCATCAGGGCGGCGGTGGCCGCACGGGTGGCCTTGTGGTCGATCCGGCCGAGCGCGCGCCGGGGCTGGCGGCCCATGAAGATGTTCTCGGCGATCGACAGGTCGGGGAAGAGCGTGGGCTCCTGGTAGATCACGGCGATTCCGGCGTCGCGGGCGTCGCCGGGGCCGTGGAAGACGACGGGCCCGCCGTCGAGTAGCACCTGCCCGGCGTCCGGTCGGTGCACTCCGGCGAGGGTCTTGATCAGCGTCGACTTGCCCGCGCCGTTCTCCCCGGCGAGGGCGTGCACCTCGCCGGGGAACAGCTCCAGGGAGACGTCCCGCAGGGCGCGCACGGCACCGAAGGACTTGGAGACGTCCTTCAGCGCCAGCACCGGGGCCGGTCCCGTGTCGGACGGGTGGGTCATGGGGGCTCCTCGACGACACCGGCGAGACGGTGGGCACCGGACCTCACGGCGTCGTGAAAGGTTTCAACTGGATTGCCGGGACCGTAGACACCACGGGCATGTCACGTCAATGGGTCCGTATCGAAAAAATTTCGATAGCCTAAGGTCACGGCGGAGTCACGGGAAACGGGGTTGGTCAGAATGCTTGACACCCCTGCGAGGGGCTCATACTTTGCGGTTCTGAATCGTTTCATGACTCAGTCATTCAGAGCCCCGTTCCGATCCCCGTTCGGATCCCGTTCCTATCCCCCAGGAGCCCCGAAGTGACCGACCTCGCCGCGGTGAAGGCCGTGCTGAAGACCCAGGCCGTCGAAACGCCGTCGTGGGCGTACGGAAACTCGGGGACCCGTTTCAAGGTGTTCGCCCAGCAGGGTGTGCCGCGCTCGCCGAAGGAGAAGCTGGACGACGCCGCGCAGGTGCACGCCGTGACCGGGGTCGCGCCGACGGTCGCGCTGCACATCCCCTGGGACAAGGTGGACGGCTCCGACGGATACACAGACCTGGCCAAGCACGCCGAGGAGCGGGGGCTGCGGCTGGGGGCGATCAACTCCAACACCTTCCAGGACGACGACTACCGTCTTGGCAGCATCTGCCACCCGGAAGCGGCGGTGCGACGGAAGGCCGTCGACCATCTGCTGGAGTGCGTCGACATCATGGACGCGACGGGGTCGAAGGACCTCAAGCTGTGGTTCGCCGACGGCACCAACTACCCCGGTCAGGACGACATCCGGGCGCGGCAGGACCGGCTCGCCGAGGGGCTGGCCGAGGTGTACGCACGGCTGGGCGAGGGGCAGCGGATGCTGCTGGAGTACAAGCTCTTCGAGCCGTCCTTCTACACGACCGACGTTCCGGACTGGGGGACGGCCTACGCCCACTGTCTGAAGCTGGGGCCGAAGGCACAGGTCGTGGTCGACACCGGCCACCATGCGCCGGGCACCAACATCGAGTTCATCGTCGCCACGCTGCTGCGGGAGGGGAAGCTCGGCGGGTTCGACTTCAACTCGCGGTTCTACGCGGACGACGACCTCATGGTGGGGGCCGCGGACCCGTTCCAGCTGTTCCGGATCATGTACGAGGTGGTGCGTGGGGGCGGGCTCACCGCCGAGGTGGCCTTCATGCTCGACCAGTGTCACAACATCGAGGCGAAGATCCCGGCGATCATCCGGTCGGTGATGAACGTGCAGGAGGCCACGGCGAAGGCCTTGCTGGTGGACCGGGGGGCGTTGGCGCAGGCACAGGTCGCCGGGGATGTGCTGGGCGCCAACGCGGTGCTCATGGACGCCTACAACACGGACGTACGGCCACTGCTGCGCGAAGTGCGGGAGGAGACGGGGCTGGACCCCGACCCCGTCGCCGCCTACGCCCGGTCCGGCTGGGCCGAGAAGATCGTCGCCGAGCGCGTCGGCGGACAGCAGGCCGGGTGGGGGGCGTAGGCAACTGCCGCTGCTCGCCTCGTCGCGGACACCCGGCGCCGGTCGGCGACGGTGACCGAGGCGTGGTGATCGAAGGAGGCCGTCCCCGCCCGGCTCGATGCCCCCGTCGGGCAGCCGGTCACGCGTCCGGCGCGGTGGCCGCTCCGGTGCCGAGGGGACGGAGCAGCCGGAGCACCATCTCGACGGTGCGCTCCACGGGACGCTGTCGCGTGGTGACGTTGAGCAGGAGCGTGCGGGCCAGAACGGCGCCGAGAAGCATGTCGAAGACGTCGTCCGGGTCCACGGCGGGGTCGACGCTTCCGGGCGGTGCGGCGCGCAGGATGTCCTCGAACTGCGGCCGGGCCGACACCCGCAGGTCCAGCTCCGGCGGCCGGGGGCGCCGCGACGCCTGGTGGTACGCGAGGAGGCCGGCCGCGGCCGCACGGGCCGCCGGCGCGTTGAAGGCGGCCAGATAGGCGCGGATGAACCGGCGGACGTCGGCGCGGAGGTCTCCCGTCGGCCGGACGCCCAGTGGACCGAGCCCGGGGAACGTGGCTTCCTCGATCAGCTCGATCCGGGACGGCCAGCGGCGGTAGATGGCTGACGCGTGCACGCCCGAGTGCTCCGCGACGGCCTGGATCGTCGTCGCCTCGAAGCCCCGCCCGACGAGCAGTTCGCGCGTCGCCGCGAGTGCCCGTTCGTCGATGCTGGTGTCCCGTGGACGGCCCGGGCGACGGCGAGACTCGGTCATGCGGGCCATCGTAGTGACCCGGCGCGCCCTCGGCCCTCTCCCGTAATTTCAGGAGACGGTCTTCTATAACTCCCCTCTCCTCGCTAGAGTCCCCTGGCAGACGGGCCCCGGACGGTGACGTGCCCCGGGTTCGGTTCGCGAAGTGGAGAAGCCGATGCGGGCTGCTGTACTGCGAGGCGGGACGGTCGAGGCGCGGATCGTCGACGACCCGGTTCCCGGACCGGGACAGCTCCTGGTCCGGTCGCTCGCCTGCGGGATCTGTGCGTCGGACCTGCACTTCATGGATCATCCGGAGGCGGGCGCCGACGACGACAGCGGGATGTCGACGTACGACCAGGACGTCGACATCGTGATGGGCCACGAGTACTGCGCCGAGGTGGTCGACTATGGCCCCGGCACCGAGCGCCGTATCCCCGTCGGCACCCGGGTGAGTTCGCTGCCGGTGCTGTCCACCGCGGCGGGGCGCAGGATCATCGGGCAGAACCCGGACTCCCCCGGCGGGTTCGGCGAGTACCTGCTGCTGACCGAGGCCGTCACCCGGGTCGTGGTGTCCGACCTGCCCAGCGAGGTGGTGTGCGTCGCCGACGCGATCTCGGTGGGCTGGTCGACCGCGTCACGTGCCCGGGTCATGTCCGGGGAGGTACCGCTGGTCGTCGGCTGCGGCGCGATCGGCCTGTCGGTGATCGCACGGCTGCGGCACCTGGGGGTGGGGCCGGTCGTGGCGGTCGACTTCGTGGCCGCGCGCCGTGAGACCGCCCGGGCCATGGGGGCCGACGTGGTCGTCGACCCCGCCGGGGTCTCGCCGTTCCGGGCCTGGCGTGACGTGGCCGAGGGGTCGGCCGGGCCGGCGCGGGACCTGATGGCGGCGGTGACCGGGTTGCCGGGCTGCGTCGTCTTCGAGTGCGTCGGTGTCCCCGGCGTCCTCGACTCGATCATCAAGGGGTGCGAGCGGGGCACCCGGATCTTCTCCGTGGGCGGGCCGCCGGAGGGCGAGCGCCTGCACACCCTGACCGCCAAACGGAAGGGCCTCAACGTCCAGTTCGGCGGCGGCCCGTCGATGACCGACTGGGACGAGGCGTTCGAGGCGGTCTGCTCGGGCGGCCTCGACGTCGGTCCGCTGCTCGGCGGAACCGTCGGGCTCGACGAGGTGCCCGCCGCACTCGACGCCGCCCGCGACGCGAACGGCCCGGCCCGCATCGTCGTCGTGCCCTGACCCGACTTCAGAGAGGGCCCACATGAGTGAGATCGACGCATTACGCGCCACCGTCGAGCGGCTGACGGCACAGGTGCGCGACCTTCAGGACCAGGTCGACATCATGCAGCTCGTCGCCCAGTACGGGCCCGACGTCGACAGCGGCTCGGGGGAGGCCGCCGCCGGGCTCTGGACCGACGACGGTGTCTTCCACGCCATTCCGCACCTGCGGATGGAAGGCCGGGACGAGATCGCCGGCATGGTCCACGGCGCCGGGCACCAGAGCGTGATCGGCAACGGCTGCGGTCATGTCCTGACCGTGCCGCACATCGTCGTCGACGGCGACGAGGCCACCGGCCGCAGCCACGCGCTGCATCTGCGCTGGGACGCCGACGCCGGCCGCTTCTGGGTCTTCCAGGTCTCCGCGAACACCTGGCGCTGGGTGCGCACCGCGCGGGGCTGGCGCATCGCCGAGCGGATCAACGCCAACCTCGACGGCTCCCCCGGACCCCGCGAGATGCTGGCACCGCCGCCCGAGTCCGGCCGCACGCGGTGAGGATCGGATTCGTCGGCGCGGGCCGCATGGGCCGGCCGATGGCCGGCCGGCTGCTGGCCGCGGGGCACGACGTCACCGTCCTGGCACGACGCCCGCAGGCCCGGGAGGCCGCCGCTGCCGACGGGCAGGCCTGGGCCGGGACGGTGGCGGAGACCGTCCGGGACGCGGACGTGGTGTTCGTCGTCGTGCTCACGGACGAGCAGGTGCGGTCGGTGTGCCTCGGACCGGAGGGTGCCCTCGCGGCCATGAGGCCGGGGGCGACGCTCGTCCAGCACACCACCTCCGATCCGGCGACCGCCCGACTGCTCGTCGAGGCGGGAGCGGAGCATGGGATCAGGGTGCTCGACGCCGCGCTCTCGGGCGGCCCGCACGACATCGCCGCGGGCCGGCTCACCCTGTGGATCGGCGGGGACGAGAGGGTCCTGGACGACGTACGTCCGCTGCTGGCGACGTACGCCTCGCCGGTCCTGTGGGTCGGGCCGCCCGGCAACGGCCAGCGGGTCAAGCTGGTGAACAACGCACTGTTCGTCGCGCAGGTGGGCCTCGTGATCGACGCGGTGCGCCTGGCCGGCTCGCTGGGGATCGAGGAGCGGACGGTCCTCGACGCGGTGCGGCACGGCAGCGGGGCGAGCCGCGCCCTGGACGTCGTCGCCCGGGGTGGTTCGGTGGCGGCGGTGGCGGAGCGGCTGGCGGGCCTGATGTCGAAGGACGTCGCCGTGGTGCGGGAGGTCGCGCGGGGCGCGGGGGCGGATCTCGGGATCATCGGGGCGGTCCTGGCGTCGGACGCGGTCGAGAAGCAGGTACTGGAGCCGGCCGCCGTGCCGGAGAAACCTTGAGGGAGAAGACGTTGACCGATGTGACCGACGCAGCCGGCGCATACGGCCCCTGGGGCATCGTCGCGGGCGGCTCCGACGGGGTCGGTGTCGCGTTCGCGCACGGAATGGCCGCCCGGGGCATCAACGTCGTACTGGTGGCCCGGCGGGTCCCCGTACTGGAGGAGGCGGCACACGCTCTTCGGGCCCGGCACGGTGTCGAGGTCCGCACGGTCGCGCTCGACCTCAGTGCCGCGGGCGCCCTGGCGGAACTCGAACGCGCCACCGCGGACCTGGAGGTCGGGCTCCTCGTCTACAACGCCGGTGCCGACACCCGCAGCTCCGCCTTCCTCGACAAGGACCTCGACGCCCACCTGCGACTGGTCCACCGCAACTGCACCGCCGTACTGGAGGCGGCCTACCGCTTCGGCACCCCGATGGCGGCGCGGGGCCGGGGAGGCATGGTGCTGGTGACCTCGGGTGCGGCCTGGGCGGGCGGCGCCAGGCTCGCCGCCTACGGTGCCTCCAAGGCGTTCGACCTCGTCCTCGCGGAGAGCCTGTGGGCTGAGTGGCGGGGCAGCGGTGTGGACGTCCTGGGGCTCGTGCTCGGCAGGACCGACACCCCGTCCCACCGCCGGATGCGTGAAGCGGGCGGCGAGTCGTACGGCGGTGAGCTCGCCGACCCCTACGACGTCGCGGAGGAGGCGCTCGCCCACCTCGCCGACGGCCCCACCTGGATCCACGGCAGCCCGAACCCGACCGGCGGTTCGCCGTTCGGCGCGCTGAGCCGCCGCGACGCCGTGCTCGCCATGAGCCGGGGCGCGGCGGCGGACGGGGAGGGAAGCGGCGTCAGGCGGTGAGCGGATCCGGGCCTGAGTCTCGAAAACGGTGATGAAACGTTTCATGACACCGCAAGGCCGACAGCACCTCACGTCAAGGTTTCCGATGCGGGAGATCCGCCTTTCACGAACCGGCCCGAAGGCGGGCACGCAGACATCTTGACGCCGCCGGAGCGCTGTGGATAGCTTCCCTGAAACGATTCAAGCTGTGTTCAGAGGTGGTCATGCCGGACCTGGCCGAAGGGCGTCGACATCATGGACGCGACGGGCCGAGCCGCATGTCGATACTGCTCCGCGCCCGTTTCGCGGCGCGTTGTCATACCGTTCATCGAAACCGCTAGGAAGTCCCATGACCGTCCACTCCGAAGCCGCCGCCCTCCTCGACCGCTCCCATCGACTCGGCGCCGACCCCCGCAACACCAACTACGCCGGCGGCAACGCCTCCGCCAAAGGCACCGCCCCCGATCCCGTCACCGGTGGTGATGTCGAGCTGATGTGGGTGAAGGGGTCCGGCGGGGATCTCGGGACGCTCACCGAGGGCGGGCTCGCCGTGTTGCGGCTCGACCGGCTGCGGGCGCTGGCCGGTGTCTATCCGGGGGTCGACCGCGAGGACGAGATGGTCGGCGCCTTCGACTACTGCCTGCACGGCAAGGGCGGGGCCGCTCCCTCCATCGACACCGCCATGCACGGGCTCGTCGACGCCCCGCACGTGGACCATCTGCACCCGGACTCCGGGATCGCGCTCGCCTGCGCCGCCGACGGGGAGAAGCTCACGGCCGAGTGTTTCGGGGACACCGTGGTGTGGGTGCCGTGGCGCCGGCCGGGGTTCCAGCTCGGCCTGGACATCGCGGCCGTCAAGGCGGCCAACCCGCGGGCGATCGGGTGCATTCTCGGCGGGCACGGGATCACCGCCTGGGGCGACAGCTCCGAGGAGTGCGAGCGGAACTCCCTGCACATCATCCGCACCGCCGAGAAGTTCCTGGAGGAGCGCGGCAAGGCGGAGCCGTTCGGGCCGGTCGTCGAGGGGTACGGCGTGCTGCCGGAGGCCGAGCGGCGGGAGCGGGCCGCGGCCCTCGCACCGTACGTCCGTGCGCTCGCCTCCCAGGACCGGGCGCAGGTCGGGCACTTCACCGACTCCGGCGTCGTCCTTGACTTCCTGGCGCGGGCCGAGCATCCGCGGCTCGCCGCGCTGGGCACCTCCTGCCCCGACCACTTCCTGCGGACGAAGGTACGACCGCTCGTGCTCGACCTGCCGCCGACCGTGCCGGTGGCGGAGGCGGTCGCGCGCCTGCGTGAGCTGCACGCCGCGTACCGGGAGGAGTACGCCGCCTACTACCGGCGGCACGCCCTGCCCGACTCCCCCGCGATGCGCGGCGCCGACCCGGCGATCGTGCTCGTGCCCGGCGTCGGCATGTTCAGCTTCGGGAAGGACAAGCAGACCGCCCGGGTCGCGGGTGAGTTCTATGTCAATGCCATCAACGTGATGCGCGGCGCCGAGGCCGTGTCGGCGTATGCGCCGATCGAGGAGTCGGAGAAGTTCCGGATCGAGTACTGGGCGCTGGAGGAGGCCAAGCTCCAGCGGATGCCGAGGCCGAAGGCGCTGGCGACCCGGGTGGCGCTGGTGACGGGGGCCGGAAGCGGGATCGGGAAGGCGATCGCGCACCGGCTGGTGGCCGAGGGGGCCTGTGTCGTCGTCGCCGACCTCAACGCCGAGGGCGCGGCCGCGGTGGCGGAGGAGCTCGGCGGGGCCGACAGGGCCGTCGCGGTCACCGTCGACGTGACGGACGAGGAGCAGATCGTCGCCGCCTTCCGGACCGCCGTACTGGCCTTCGGCGGGGTCGACCTCGTCGTCAACAACGCCGGGATCTCCATCTCCAAGCCGCTGCTGGAGACTTCGGCGAAGGACTGGGACCTCCAGCACGACATCATGGCCCGCGGATCCTTCCTGGTCTCCCGGGAGGCGGCCCGGGTGATGACCGCGCAGGGGATCGGCGGCGACATCGTCTACATCGCGTCGAAGAACGCCGTGTTCGCCGGTCCGAACAACATCGCCTACTCGGCGACCAAGGCGGACCAGGCCCATCAGGTGCGGCTGCTGGCCGCCGAGTTGGGCGAGCACGGCATTCGCGTCAACGGGGTGAACCCCGACGGTGTGGTGCGGGGGTCGGGGATCTTCGCCGGGGGGTGGGGGGCGCAGCGGGCCGCCGTGTACGGCGTGGAGGAGTCCGAGCTGGGCGAGTTCTACGCGCAGCGGACCATCCTCAAGCGGGAGGTGCTGCCCGAGCATGTGGCGAACGCGGTGTTCGCGCTGACGGGTGGCGAACTCACCCACACCACCGGACTGCACGTCCCCGTCGACGCGGGTGTGGCGGCCGCGTTCCTGCGATGAGCTCGCCGAGGTCGTACGCGGCGGTCGACCTGGGTGCGTCCAACGGGCGGGTCATGGTCGGCCGGGTGGGCCCGGACTCGCTGGAGCTGGCCGAGGCGCACCGGTTCGCGAACCGGCCGGTGCGGGTGCCGGAGGGGCTGCGGTGGGACGTACTCGCCCTGTACGCAGGGGTGTTGGACGGGCTGCGGGCGGCAGGTGCCCAGAGCGATGGAGAACTCGACTCCGTCGGCATCGACAGCTGGGCCGTCGACTACGGGCTGCTGGACGCCGACGGGGCGCTGCTCGGCAACCCGGTGCACTACCGGGACGCGCGGACCGAGGGGATCGCCGAGAAGGTGTGGGCGAATGTGCCGGCGGTGGAGCTGTACGCCCGCACCGGGCTCCAGTACGCGCCCTTCAACACCCTCTACCAACTGGTGGCCGCGCGGTCGAGCGCCCAGTTCGCGCACGCCGAGCGGCTGTTGCTCGTCCCCGACCTGCTGTCGTACTGGCTGACCGGCGAGCAGGGCACCGAGCTGACCAACGCCTCCACCACCCAGCTGATCGATCCCCGGACGCGCGACTGGTCGTACGAGGTCGCGGACCGGCTGGGGATCGACCTCGGGCTGTTCGCGCCGCTGCGGCGGCCCGGAGATCCCGCCGGGTCGCTGCGGCCCGAGGTGCTGGAGGAGACGGGGCTGACCGGGCCGGTGCCGGTGACCGCCGTCGGCTCGCACGACACGGCGTCGGCGGTCGCCGCCGTACCGGCGCTCGGCGAGCGGTTCGCCTACATCTGCACCGGCACCTGGTCACTGGCCGGGCTGGAGCTGACGGCACCCGTGCTCACCGAGGCGAGCCGGGCCGCCAACTTCACCAACGAACTGGGGCTCGACGGCACGGTCCGCTATCTGCGCAACATCATGGGACTGTGGCTGCTCCAGGAGTGCGTACGGGCCTGGGGCGACCCGGACCTGGGCGAGTTGCTGCGGGAGGCGGCCGACGTGCCGGCGCTGCGGTCGGTGGTGGACGCGGGCGACAGCGGTTTCCTGGCACCCGGGCGGATGCCGGAGCGGATCGCCGGGGCGTGCCGGGCCTCCGGGCAGCCGGTGCCGCGGACGCCCGGTGAGATCACCCGGTGCATTCTGGACTCCCTGGCGCTCGCCCATCGGCGGGCGGTCGCGGCGGCGCAGCAACTCGCCGACCATCCGGTGGACACGGTGTACGTGGTGGGCGGTGGCACCCGCAACGCGCTGCTCTGCCAGCTCACCGCGGACGCCTGCGGGCTGCCGGTGGTAGCGGGACCGGCGGAGGCGGCGGCCCTCGGGAACGTGCTGGTCCAGGCCCGCGCGCACGGTGTCGTCGGCGATCTGGCCGACATGCGTCGGCTGCTCACCCGAACCCAGCCGCTGACCCGGTACGTGCCGCGCGGCGACACCGCCCGCTGGGAGGCGGCCGAGGCGCGGCTGGCCACCCGGTGAGGAGGTGTCACCGATCGACCGGTGACGGCTCCCGACTCGCCACACCGTGACCGGGTCTCCCGTTGATCGCACCGGCCTACTACGCTGCACTCATCCGATGATCGACCTCTAGGAGCCGCGATGCGTGTCGCCCTCTTCCTGACCTGCGTCAACGACACGCTCTATCCGGACACCGGCCGCGCCGTGGTGAAACTCCTGACCAGGCTGGGCGTCGAGGTCGATTTCCCGATGGCGCAGACCTGCTGCGGGCAGGCCCACTACAACACCGGTTACCGTCATGAGGCGGAGCCGCTGGCCCGGCATTTCTCCGATGTCTTCGGTGAGTACGAGGCGATCGTGACCCCGTCCGGGTCGTGCGGGGCGATGGTGCGGGAGCTGTATCCGAGGATGGGCGAGCGGGCGCGGGCGGAGGGGCGCGGGAGCGGGCTGGCCGCGGCGCTGGCGCCAGTGGTGCCGAAGACGTACGAGCTGACGGAGTTCCTGGTGGACGTCCTGGGGGTGACGGACGTCGGGGCATATTATCCGCACTATGTCACATACCACCCGACCTGCCACGGGCTGCGGAGTCTGGGGCTCGCCGACCGCCCCCGTCGCCTCCTCCAGGCCGTCAAGGGCCTGGAGTTGGTGGAGCTGCCGGGCGCCGAGGAGTGCTGCGGGTTCGGCGGCACGTTCGCGGTGAAGAACGCCGACGTCTCCGCGGCGATGGGCACCGACAAGGTGCGCAACGCCGAGTCGACCGGCGCGGAGGTGCTGTGCGCGGCCGACAACTCCTGCCTGATGCACATCGGCGGCACCATGACCCGGCTCGGCAGCGGGCTGAGGCCGGTGCACATCGCGGAGATCCTGGCGAGCACGGAGGAGGAACCGGCCGTATGAGCGGGACCTATCTGGGGATGCCGGCCTTCCCGAAGGCCGCGCACGAGGCCGTCAACAACCCCACCCTGCGCGCGAATCTGCGCCACGCCACACACACCATCCGCGCCAAGCGGGCCAAGGCGGTCGCCGAGGTGTCCGACTGGGCCGCGCTGCGCGAGGCGGGCAAGCAGATCAAGGACCACACGCTCCGCCATCTCGACCGCTACCTGGTCCAGTTGGAGGAGGCGGTGACGGCGGCGGGCGGTACGGTCCACTGGGCCGCCGACGCCGACGAGGCGAACCGGATCGTCACCGAACTGGTCAAGGAGACCGGTGAGTCGGAGGTCGTGAAGGTCAAGTCGATGGCCACCCAGGAGATCGGGCTGAACGAGGCGCTGGAGGCCGAGGGCATCCGGGCCTACGAGACCGATCTCGCCGAGCTGATCGTGCAGTTGGGCCACGACCGGCCCTCGCACATCCTGGTCCCCGCCATCCACCGCAACCGGGGGGAGATCAGGGACATCTTCCGCAGGGAGATGGGCGAGTGGGGGCGCCCCGCACCCGAGGGCCTCACCGACACCCCGGCCGAACTCGCCGAGGCGGCCCGGCTCCACCTCCGGGAGAAGTTCCTGCGCGCGAAGGTCGGCGTCTCCGGCGCCAACTTCATGGTCGCCGAGACCGGCACCCTGGTCGTCGTCGAGTCCGAGGGCAACGGGCGGATGTGCCTCACCCTCCCCGAGACGCTGATCTCGGTCGTCGGCATCGAGAAGATCGTGCCGACCTGGCAGGACCTGGAGGTCTTCCTGCAGACCCTCCCCCGCTCCTCCACCGCCGAGCGGATGAACCCGTACACCTCGACGTGGACCGGCACCACCGACGGCGACGGACCGCAGACCTTCCACCTGGTGCTCCTGGACAACGGCCGCACCGACACCCTCGCCGACGAGGTGGGCCGGCAGGCCCTGCGCTGCATCCGCTGCTCCGCCTGCCTCAACGTCTGCCCGGTCTACGAACGGGCGGGCGGCCACGCCTACGGCTCGGTCTACCCGGGCCCGATCGGCGCCATCCTCAGCCCCCAGCTGCGGGGCACCGCGAGCGAGATCGACGCCTCGCTGCCGTACGCCTCGTCGCTGTGCGGGGCCTGCTACGAGGTCTGTCCGGTCGCCATCGACATCCCCGAGGTGCTGGTGCATCTGCGCGAGCGGGTGGTGGAGGGCGGCGAGGCGGTCCGGAACGGCAACAAGGTGCTGCTCAAGCCGGCCAAGGGGCACGCGGCCGAGCGGGTGGCGATGCGTGCGGCCCGCTGGGCGTTCTCCCACCCGGCCGCCCTGCGCACCGGCCAGCGGCTCGCCTCCCGCAGCCGCCGCCTGCATCCCCGTACGCTGCCGGGACCCGGCCGGGCGTGGACCGAGACCCGGGACCTGCCCGCCGTACCGGCGGAGCCGTTCCGGGACTGGTGGCAGCGGAGCGGCGGCGGAAAGGGCGGTGCGAAGTGAGCAGCAGGGAGCGGATCCTGGGCCGGGTGCGGCGGGCGCTGGCCGAGGTACGGGACGAGGACACGCCCGTCGAGCGGGCGTACTTGCGGGAGCACGGGCAGCGGAGCGTCGCGGAGACGGTGGACCTCCTCGCCGAGAACCTGGCGGACTACCGGGCGCTCGTGCACCGGTGCGCGGAGGACGAACTGGCCGCCACGATCGGGCGGTTGGTCGCCGAGCACGGTTCGAGGTCGGTGGCCGTGCCCACCGGACTCCCCCCGGAGTGGCTCACGGCGACCGGGGCCGAGCAGATTGCGGACCGGGCCGAGAGCACCCCGCACGAACTCGACCGGGTCGGCAGCGTGGTCACCGGCTGCGCGGTGGCGATCGCCGAGACCGGCACGATCGTCCTGGACGGCGGCCCCGATCAGGGCCGCCGCCGGATCACCCTCGTCCCCGATCACCACATCTGTGTCGTACGGGTCCCGGACCAGGTCGTGTCGTCCGTGCCCCAGGCCCTCGAACGGCTCGATCCGACCCGCCCGTTGACCTGGATCTCCGGCCCCTCCGCGACCAGCGACATCGAGCTGGACCGGGTCGAGGGGGTACACGGTCCGCGCACCCTGGAGGTGGTGCTCGTCGGCGGCGACCGTCCGGGCGCCGAGGTCAACGCGGGCGATTCGTAACGGGCGCGGTTAACGTGAGGGAATGATCCGGTTCGAGCAGGTCACCAAGCGGTACGCGGACGGGACGACCGCGGTGGACGGCCTCTCCTTCGAGGTGGCCGAGGGTGAACTCGTCACGCTGGTCGGCCCCTCCGGCTGCGGCAAGACCACGACGATGATGATGGTCAACCGGCTCATCGAACCGACCTCGGGCCGGATCCTCGTCGACGGCGAGGACGTCGCGGGGGTCGACCCGGTGCGGCTGCGGCGCCGGATCGGCTATGTCATCCAGCAGGTGGGCCTGTTCCCGCACCGCACCATCCTCGACAACACCGCGACCGTCCCGGCTCTGCTCGGCTGGAAACGGGCCAGGGCCCGGGCCCGCGCCGCCGAACTGCTCGACCTCGTCGGCCTGGACCCGAAGACGTACGGGCCGCGCTACCCGGACCAGCTCTCCGGCGGCCAGCGGCAGCGCGTCGGCGTGGCCCGGGCGCTCGCCGCAGATCCCCCGGTGCTGCTGATGGACGAACCGTTCGGCGCGGTCGATCCGGTGGTGCGGGAGCAGTTGCAGGACGAGTTCCTCCGGATGCAGGCCGCCGTGCGCAAGACCGTGCTGCTGGTCACGCACGACATCGAGGAGGCGGTGCGGCTCGGCGACCGGATCGCGGTGTACGGGCAGGGGCGGATCGAGCAGTTCGACACTCCGGGTGCGGTGCTGGGCAGGCCGGCCACGCCGTACGTGGCCGGGTTCGTGGGCGCGGACCGCGGGCTGAAGCGGCTGTCGGTGACCGACATCGAGCCGGACGACCTGGAACAGCCGCCGGTCGCCCACCTGGGCGAGTCCGCCGAGAGCGCCGCCGCGCGGTTGCGGGCGGAGGGCGCCCGGTGGGCGGTGGTCCTGGACACGCGCGGCGACCTGCACGGCTGGGTCGGCCGGGACGAGCTGGCGGCGGGCGGCACGATCGACGGACTCGCCCACCGGATGACCGCGTGGGTACCGGTGGGCGCCCCGCTGAAGCAGGCGTTCGGCGTGATGCTCCAGTACGACGCCGGGTGGGTCGCGGTGCTGGACGGCTCGCGCTTCCTCGGCGTCCTCACCCCGGCCAAGCTGCATGAGGCGCTGCGCCGCTCGGTGGACGCGGAGGCACGCGGCGTCTCCCGGGGGCAGGTGCCGTTCGACTCGGTCTCCGACGCCTGACGGCAGAGGCGGTCGTCAGCAGTACGTCATCGGGCAGCCGCGGCGCAGCGAGTGCTGGGCGGCCCGCAGGTACAGCGCGACGTAGAAGGCGGTGTCCAGGTCCTCGCCCCACGGGCCGGGGCGGGACTCGGCCGTTTCCTTCGCCTGACCCTCCAGGAACCACATGGTCAGATCGAGGTTGTCGCAGGCCTCCGGTATCGCCTCGACAGGAAGCCCGATCACCGCCGCCAGCCGCTGTGCGAGGGCGAGCACCTCGGGCGCACCGGCGACCACCGTCTCGTCGGTGTAGGCGGACTCGACGGGCAGCCGGATCTCCTCGTCGAGCGAGAAGGGCACCAGCACCGACCAGCCCAGCAGCAGCTCCCCCTCCCTCGGGGACAGGTGCTCCCGGCACAGTGCGCCGAACCCGTCCATGGCCGGTACCAGCTTCTCCTCGAACGACAGCCCCGAGCCGCGCACGAAGGCGGCCGCCTCGGGCACCGACTCGTACGGCGCCAGCCCGCGCCGCCGCAACTCCTCGTCGAGAGCCGCGGCGAGGGCGCCCCTGCCGCCCTCGTCCTCGTCGCCCCCGTCGCCGTCGAGCCACTCCTGCGCACCGACACTCACCAGATAGATCCCCATGCCCCGAACGTACCGCCCGACACTGACAACGGGCCCGGGCATCACGCCGCCGGCCGTCACTTCAGCAGGCCCTTGTCCCGCAGATAGGTCCGGGCCACGTCCTGGGCCAGCCGCCGCCAGCTGTCGACCTGCTGGTTCATCGAGGCCAGGTCGGCCGTCGTCAGGACGTCGTTGAGCTTGCCGAGCGCCTTGGTGACCCGCTCGCTGCCGGCCCGGGCGCGGTTGACGACCGGGACGACGTAGTCGGCGTTCTGCAGATGCCTGTCGTCAGCGAGGAGGACCAGTCCGAACTGGTCGAGCGTCGCGTCGGTCGTCGTGGTCAGCACCATCTGGTCCTGCCCGCTCTGCACGGCCCGCTTCGCCTGGGTGGTGCCGACGCCCTTGGGGTCGATGCCGGTGATGTCGATGCCGTAGACCTTCTTCAGCCCCGGCTCGCAGTACGGCCGTTGCACGCATTCGTCGCCCGCCGCGAGCCGTACCTTCAGCCCGGAGGCACCGAGGTCGCTGAGCGTTCTGAGGTGGTGCTGCCGGGCGTAGGCGGCGGTGACCGCGAAGGCGTTCTGGTCCACCGCCCGGCCCGGGTCGAGGACGGTGAGGCCACGGGGGGTGGCGAGGCGGCGGAGTGCCTTCATCGTGGTGGTGAGGTCCGGGGAGCCCACCGGTGGTGCGTCGGGGCCGTTGGTCTTGGCGTTGAGCCAGTCGGCGAAGGTGGCCGCGTATTCGGGGACCACGTCGATCTGCCCGGACTCCAGGGCGGGTTCGTAGAGTTCGCGGTTGGCGACGGTGATCAGGGAGGTCCGGTATCCGGCCTGGTTCAGGAGCTGGGCGTACATCTGGGCGAGCAGGTCGCTCTCGGTGAATCCGGCGGAGCCGATGGTCAGGTGCTTGCTGTCGCCCGGGGGCGCGGTGACCTCGCCGCGGTTCTCCAGGGAGGGGCCGGTGGTGCAGGCGGTGAGGGTGAGGAGCACCGCGCCGACCGCCGTACGGAGTCTCATCGCGAGCCCCGCAGCCAGACCGGGGCGAGCCGCTCGGCGAGCGCGAAGACGCCCTCGACGATCAGGGCGAACACGGCGACCAGGATCGCTCCGGCCACCACCATGGGCGTGCTGGCCAGATTGAATCCGGCGGTGATGATCCGGCCGAGTCCGCCGCCGCCTGCGAGCGCGGCGATGGTGGCGGTGGCGACGAGCTGGACGGCGGCGATCCGCACCCCGGTGAGGACCATGGGGAGCGAAAGGGGCAGTTCCACGTGAAGCAACATCTGTCGCCCGGTCATCCCCATCCCCCGGGCGGCCTGCACGATGCTCCGGTCGACCTCGCGCATGCCGACGTAGGCGTTGGTGAGCAGGGGCGGTACGGCGAACAGCACCAGGGCGACCACGGTGGGACCCTCGCCCCACCTGCCGATCGGGGTGAGCAGGAGCAGCACCAGGACGGCGAAGGTGGGGACGGCCCGGCCGACGTTGGAGATGTTCACGGCGAGCGCGCCGCCCCTGCCGAGGTGGCCGAGGACCAGCGCGACCGGGAGCGCGATCAGGCAGCTGATGACGAGGCAGACGACGGTGAGGACGAGGTGCTGAAGGAGCCGGTGCCCGATGCCGTCGTCGCCGGCCCAGTGCGCGGAGTCGGTGAGCCAGGCCCAGGCGTCGGTGAGCGTCTTCACGCGCGGGCCGCCCGCGTCCACGGGGTGAGCAGCCGCTGCACCCCGAGCAGCAGCAGGTCGGCGGCGACGGCGATCAGCACGCAGAGCACGGAGGCGGTGAGCACCTGGGCCTTGAAGTAGGTGTTCATGCCGGCGTAGATCAGGTTGCCGAGTCCGCCGAAGCCGACGATCGCGCCGACGGTGACGAGGGAGACCGCGGAGACGGTGGCGATGCGCAGGCCGGCCATCGCGGCGGGCAGCGCGAGGGGCAGTTCGACGGTGAGCAGGAGACGGATCGGACCGTAGCCCAGGCCGCGGGCGGCCTGCCGGGTCTCCTCGGGGACGGCGCGCAGTCCGGCGAGGATGTTGCGGACGAGCAGGGTGAGCGAGTAGAGCACCAGGCCGGCGACGACGAGGGTGGCCGAGAGGCCGTACAGGGGCAGGAGCAGGGAGAACATCGCCAGGGAGGGGATGGTGTAGAGGATGGTCGTGATGCCGAGGACGGGGCCGGCCGACCAGCGCCGGCGGCGGGCCAGTACGGCCAGGGGAACGGCGATGACGAGTCCGACGATCACCGAGACCGCGGTGAGCCGGAGGTGCTGGCCGACCGCGTCGAGGAGGATCTGGCGGCGGCTGGTCAGATAGGCGCCGCAGATCCACTCGTTGCGCGCGAGGCAGTCGTTCGGGGGCGCGGTCACGCCTCCATTGCATCGGGTGGGCGACCGGCCCGGCGCGTTGTGGTGATCCGTCCGGGCGGCTACTTCAGGCCGGCCGCGTCCAGCAGTGTGGTCACCGTCCGGGTGACCAGCCCGTCGTCGAGGTGCTCGATGTGAGCGCCGGCCCGGGCGCTGGCCCCGTCGAAGATCAGCATGAGCTGCCGGGCGAGCAGCGCCGGATCCGCCGCACCGCCCTGTTCGGCCTGCTCCTCGAAGTAGCCCTGCAGCAGTTCCTTGGCGGCTCGGGCCACCACGCTCGCGGGATGCTCGCCGTCCTTCAGTTCGACCAGGACGGCGAGGTACGGGCAGCCGCAGTAGCCGGGGGCCGCCGCGTTCTCCTCCACCCGCCGGAACACGTAGCCGATCCGTTCGCGAGGGGTGGCCGTCTCGCTGTCCGGGGACCTGAGCTGGGCCTCGTACCAGGGCCTGCGCCGCTCCAGGCTGGCGGCCAGCACCTCGTCCTTGCTGTCGAAGAGCTGGTACATCGACCGTTTCGAGACCCCTGCGGACCTGCACAGCGCCTCGACGCCGATGGAGACGCCGTCGCGGTAGAAGAGCTCGGCGGCGGCGGCGAGCAGGCGGTCGCGGGGGGACGCCTTGTCTGTGGTGGCCATACGGCCGAGGTTACCGCGCGGGGCACTGTGAGGAAACCGATCGGTATACAGGGTGGCCCAGGTGGTGAACAAGCGCTTAGATAGGAACCCGGACCTGTTCCCCGCGCACGATTCGCCTGCGTACGCGCCACGACCCCGATCAGCCGGAGGCCCCCGTTGTTCACTTCCGTCGACGACGTCTCCGCCCGCCTCGCGGAGACCGGCTACCTCGCCTCCCCCGCCGTCGCCACCACCGTCTTCCTGGCCGACCGGCTGGGCAAACCGCTCCTCGTCGAGGGCCCCGCCGGGGTCGGCAAGACCGAGCTGGCGAAGGCCGTGGCCCAGGTCGCCGGGGCCCGGCTGGTACGGCTGCAGTGCTACGAGGGCGTGGACGAGTCCCGGGCGCTGTACGAGTGGAACCACGCCAAGCAGCTGCTGCGGATCAGCGCGGGCCGGGACGAGACCTGGGACGAGGCCCGTACCGACATCTTCAGCGAGGAGTTCCTGCTCCCCCGCCCGCTGCTCACCGCGATCCGGGGCGACGACCCGAAGGTGCTGCTGATCGACGAGACCGACAAGGCCGACGTCGAGGTGGAGGGCCTGCTCCTGGAGGTGCTCAGCGACTTCCAGGTGACCGTCCCCGAGCTGGGCACGGTCACCGCGACCCGCCGCCCCTTCGTGGTGCTCACCTCGAACGCGAGCCGCGAGCTGTCCGAGGCGCTGCGCCGCCGCTGCCTGTTCCTGCACATCGGCTTCCCGGACGAGGAGCTGGAGCGCCGGATCGTACGGCTGAAGGTGCCGGAGCTCACCGAGGCGCTCACCGAGTCCGTGGTCCGGGTGGTCGGGGCGCTGCGGGCGATGGACCTGCGCAAGGTCCCCTCGGTGGCGGAGACGATCGACTGGGCGCGCACCCTGCTGGCCCTGGGCGCCGACACCCTGGACGAACAGGTCGTACGGGACTCCCTGGGCGTGATTCTCAAGCACCAGGACGACATCCAGAAGGCGGCCGCCAAGCTGGACCTGGACGCGCTGTGAGCACATCGGCCGGCGCACCGGCTGACGCACCGGGCGACGCTCCGGCCGACCTTGCCGACCGGCTGACGGGGCTGGTCGGGGCGCTGCGGGCGCACGGGGTGCGGGTCGGCACCGGGGAGACCGTGGACGCGGGCCGGGCGGTGGCGGCGCTGGGCCTGGCGGACCGGGAGCTGCTGCGCGAGGGGCTGGCCGCGACCCTGCTGCACGGCACCGGCCAACGGGCCGTGTTCGACCAGGTCTTCGACCTCTACTTCCCGCGCGCGGTGGGCGCGCCCGGCGGTGGCTCCGGCGACCCGTCCGGCGACCGGGAGGAGCTGCGGGAGCGGCTTGCGGCCGCGCTGGCGGACGACGACACCGCGCTGCTGCGGCAGTTGGCGGCCGAGGCCGTGGACGGCCTGGGCGGATACGGGAGTTCGCCGGGCTCGGACGGCTGGTCGTCGTATCAGACCCTGGACCGGCTGCGGCCCCAGACGCTGCTCGCGCGGGTGCGGGCGGACGTCCGGGCACGGGGCGGCGGCGAGGGGTTCGCGGACCGGCTGCTCGACGACGAGATCCGGCGGCGGATCGAGACCTTCCGGGGCATGGTCGCGGCGGAGGCCCGGCGGCGGGTGGCCGAGCGGCGCGGCCGGGACCGGATCGCCCGGCGGGCGGTGGCGCCGAGCGCCGACCGGGTGGACTTCCTGTCGGCCGGGCGCGAGCAGCTCACCGAGCTGCGCAGGACCGTGCAGCCGCTGGCGCGGAAGCTGGCCACCCGGCTGGCCGCGCGCCGCCGCCGGGCCGCGCGGGGCACCATCGACCTGCGGCGCACCCTGCGCGGCTCGCTGTCGACGGGCGGGGTGCCGATGCGGCCGGTACTGCGCCGGCGCCGCCCGGTCCGCCCCGAGCTGGTACTGCTGTGTGACGTCTCCGGCTCGGTGTCGGGGTTCTCCGATTTCACGATGCTGCTGGTGCAGGCGCTGCACGACCAGTTCAGCAAGGTCCGGGTGTTCGCGTTCGTCAACCGGATCGACGAGGTGACCGGCCTCCTGGAGCACGGCCGGGCCGATCCGGAGGGGCTGGGAGCCCGGATCCGCGCCGAGGCGACCCTCACCGGCTGGCACGGCAGCAGCGACTACGGCCACGCGCTCGGCGAGTTCGCGGAGCGGTACGGCGCCGCGGTGGGCCCGCGGACCACGGTGTTCGTGCTCGGCGACGCCCGTACCAACAACCTCGACCCGAACCTCGCCGCCGTCCGCCGGATCGCCGGACAGGCACGGCGCGTCTACTGGCTGAACCCCGAGCCGCACTCCCTGTGGGGCACCGGCGACTCGGCCGCGCCGGACTACGCGGAACTGGTGGAGATGCACGAGTGCCGTACCGCCCGCCAGCTCGGCGGGCTGATCGCGCGGCTGCTGCCGGTCTGACACACCGGGTGCCGTCACCCACGGAAGGTGACGGCACCCTCGGCCGTTCTCAGCCCTCCTTGGCCTTCGCGTAGTCCGCTGCCATGCCGCCGGCGAAGTCGTAGGGGATGACCTGCTCGTCGCCCACGACCCAGGCGTCGGCGGTGCCGTCCTGGACGGGGATGTCGACGGCGTACCCGTGCACGGTCGTCATGGTCCTTGCCTCTCCGGCGGATGCGGAGCGGTCATCGGCGGTCGGCTCACCTGGCCGGTTCGGCCTCCTCCAGGACGCCCACCGTCGGTGCGGTGTCCTGCCGACCGCGGAGAGTCAGACCAGGCAGGGCCACCACGAAGGCGACGGCCGCCAGGCCGGCCGCGCCGAGCAGACCGACGCGGGCGGCGGCCGGGAAGTCCCCATGGGTGGCGAGGAGTTGGCTGAAGTAGAGGGAGCTCGCCAGGGCCGTGCCCAGGGAGGTGCCGATCTTCATGCCGGTCTGGTAGACCCCGGCCGCCGTGCTGCCCTCCCGGCGCGGTACCAGATGGAGGGCGAGTGTCTGGTTCGCCGCGATGACGAACCCGGCGCCGCAGCCGGCCACCAGGAGCGGCAGGGCCATCAGCAGGAACATGTTGTCGCCGGGTCCGGACCCGCCGACCGTCAGCGCGGTGGCCGCGAGCCCGAGTGCGGTGAGGGCGGTGCCCACGACGACCAGGAGGCGGCCGACGCGGTGTACGAGACGGCCGCTGATGATGCCGCAGACCGCGGACCCGGCGGTGAACAGCACGGTGCACAGCGAGGCCTTGAACGGGGAGTAGTGCATGCCCTGTTGGAGGAACTGCGCCAGCACGATGAAGATGCCCGTGAAGCCGCCGTACAGGGCAGCGGCCACCAGGCTGCCGACCCAGTAGGTGCGTTCCCGGAAGAGGTCGATGTCGACCAGGGGCTGGCGGGCCCGGCCGGCGACCGAGCGTTCCCACAGCACGAAGAGAGCCAGCAGGGCGAGACCGGCCCCGGCGAGCCACCAGCGGCGGTCCGCCCACGCCCCGCTCTGCAGCAGCGGGAGCATCACGGCCATGACGGCGAGGCCGAGGACCAGGACACCCACCAGGTCGAAGGAGTTGCGGCGTTCGGCGCGCCGTCCCTCGGGCAGCAGGCGCACGGCCAGCGGCAGCACGGCAAGGTCGAGCGGGACGAAGAGGTAGAAGATCCAGCGCCAGCCGTCGGCCGTACCGAAGGCCTGCAGAACGGCGCCGCCGAGCAGCGGGCCGATCGCGGTGGAGAGGCTGACGGTGGCGCCGTAGTAGCCGAAGGCCCGGCCGCGTTCGCGGGGCGGATACATCTGGTGGAGGAGGCCGACGACCTGGGGCGCGACCAGTCCGGCGGCGATGCCGCGGGCCAGGCGGCCGGCCACCAGCCAGGTGGCGTCGGGCGCGACCGCGCACAGCACTCCGGTGACGGCGAACAGCACCATCCCCACGAGGAAGACCTTCTTGCGGCCGAACTCGTCGCCGAGCCGGCCGCTCGGGATCAGGGCGAGACCGAAGGTCAGGGTGTATCCGGCGATCGACCAGGTCGCCTGCCCGGAGGACAGGTGCAGTTGGCGTTCCATGGAGGGCAGCGCCACGGTCAGGATGCTCACGTCGAGCAGGGTCAGGAAGGCGGCGGAGATGCACACGGCCAGGGCCTGGGTGCGGCGGCGGGGGGTGAGTCGGGTGGTTTCGGCGGTTGCGGGCTGTCCCTTGTGCCCGGGGCTGTCGGGTGTTGCGTTGAGGTCTTCCGGCGTCTTTGCCATGGCGTACCTCTGTTTCCCATCGGCTCTTCGTACGGGGCGTTCGATGCCGTGGGGGCGCGGCTGCGGCCCCCTGGGGAATGCGGCTCGTGGTGGGCGGCGAGCTGCATCCGTTTCCGGAACGGGCCGGGACCGTCCCTGACACGGTCCCGGCCCTGCTGGTGGAGGCGGGTCAGCCGGCGTCGGCGACCAGGCCGGCCTTCGCCACGCCGAAGACCGCGACGGCCTCGTCGTTGTCGGGCCGGTCGCCGCTCACGCCGACCGCGCCGAGCAGTTCGCCGCTCTCGTCCCGGATCAGTGCACCGCCCTTGGAGGACGCGATGCGCCCCTCGGAGATGGTCGCGAGGGCGGCGAAGAACGCGGGGTCGCGGGTGGCGTGCCGGGCACCGGCGGCGCCGCCCTGGCCGGTGCCGAGGCAGCCCCAGGCCTTGGCGTGGGCGATCTGCGGGCGCAGGATGCCGGCGGCCTCCTCCCTTTTGACGACCAGGGGGTGGCCACCGGGGTCGAGGACGGTGACGGTCAGCGGACGCAGGCCCAGTTCGCGGGCGTGGCTCAGGGCCGCGTCGACGATCTCGGACGCCTGGCTCAGCGTCAGTGCGGTCATGGCTGTGGCTCCTCTTCTTTCTCGGGTCGGCCGGGATCCCGGGGTTGTCCGGGTTTCCCGGCGGTGGGTTGCTCGGGACGGGGGATGGTGTGCGCGGCCGCGCTGTCGCTGACGCGGGTGGCGGCGTACAGGCCGAGCAGATTGACGGCGGCGAGGGTGAGGAAGGCGGCGCGGTAGCCGGTACCGGCGGCCGTACGGTCGCCGGCCGTACCGGCGGTGACCAGGACGGTGGTGGCCACCGCCACCCCGGCCGCGCCGCCGAGCCTGCGGCCGACGTTGAACAGGGTCGAGGCGCGGCCGGAGGACGCGTCGGACACGGTGGCGAAGGAGGCGGACTGGGTGCCCACGAAGACCTGGCCGACGGCGAGCCCCATGCAGAAGAGCAGTGGGACGACGAGCCACAGGCCGGGGTCCAGGGGCAGCACCAGCGCCATCACGGCGATGACGGCGCTGGTCCCGCCCGCGCCGAGCATCAGATGGCGCCGGGGCCGCAGTGCCCGGTAGAGGACCCGGCTGGCGAGCTGGGAGCCGGTGACCACCCCGACGGCCTCGGGGAAGGTGGTGAGGCCGGCGGCGAGTGCGGTCATGCCCCGCTCGTCCTGGAGGTAGAGCGTGAGGGTGAACAGGGTGCCGAGGAAGGTCACCGACTCGACGGTCATCACCGTGGTGCCGGAGGCGAACAGCCGGTCCCGGAGCAGCCGTACGTCGATCATCGGGGCGCGGCTGCGGAGTTCGGCCACCGTCATCGCGGTGAGCAGCACCGCCCCGCAGGCGAGGGCGGCGACCACCGGCACGGTCCACCAGCCCTGCTCCGGCCCCACCGAGACGCCGTACATCAACAGACCGAACCCGCAGGCGGCGAGCAGAAAGCCGATGAGGTCGAATCTCTCGGCGGGCCGGGCCGGTCGGTTGCGCAGGAAGAGCGCGCCGAAGGCGGTGGCGAGGACGCCGACGGGGACGTTGACGTAGAAGATCGCCCGCCAGGAGACCTGGGTGACCAGGATGCCGCCGAGCACCGGGCCCATGGTGGGGGCGAGGCCGTTGGCGATGCTGAGGACCGCCGAGGCCCGTACCCGTTCGTGCGGGGCGAAGGTGCGCAGCAGCATCGCCATGCCGACGGAGGCGAGCATCCCGCCGCCCGCGCCCTGCACCACCCGGAAGACGACCAGCTGACCGAGGCTCGTGGCCGTACCGCACAGCGCCGAGCCGGCCGTGAAGACGGCGACGGCGGTGAGCAGGGTCCGTTTGCCGCCGAAGCGGTCGCCGAGCCAGCCGGAGGCCGGGACGGAGACGGCCAGGCTCACCAGGTACGCGATGGACACGGTGTCGACGGCCGTGGCGGGGACGTCGAAGGCGCGGCCGATGGTGGGCAGGGCGACGTTGACGATCGTCATGTCGAGGGTGCTCAGGAACAGCCCGGCCACGTAGACGACGCAGACGGCCACCTTCTGGCTGACGCCACGCCCGCCTCTCCGCGTCGCCTCGGCGGGTTCCGTGGCCGGGGGCGCGCTCATCCGACCGGTGCGGTGGGCCGGGCCGCGGTCAGCCGGAGCAGGTCGTCGAGGACACCGTTCGCACTGTCGTCGAGACCGGGGGCGGGCTCGAACCTGCCGTCGGCGGTGAACGACAGCCGGACGAACGGGATGTGCACGGATCCGGCCACCGGCAGCATGCCCAGGGAGGTCACGACGGGCAGCAGGGCCTGTACCGCCCGCGAGCCGGCGGCGACTCCGCCGTAGCCGACGAAGGCGACCGGCTTGCCCCGCCACTCCCTGGCCAGGTAGTCGAGGGCGTTCTTGGTGGCCGCGTTGTAGCTGTGGTTGTACTCCGGCACCACGAAGACGTAGGCGTCCGCGGCGCTCACGAGTTCGCTCCAGCGGCGGGTGTGCTCGTGCTCGTAGCGGCCGCGCTGCGGGGGATGCGGCTCGTCCAGCAGGGGCAGGGCGACCTCGGCGAGGTCGACGAGGCCGGCGTCGAAGCCGGGGTGGTCCAGTGCCAGGGCATGGAACCAGGTGGCGACGGCAGCGCCGCGGCGGCCGGGGCGGGTGCTGCCGATGACGGTCTGCAGACGGGGTCGGGGCATGGGTGGCCTTTCGTCGCTCAGTCGTCGAGGACGACTTTGTTCTCGATGACGCCGAGCCCCTCGACCTCGCCGCGGACGACGTCGCCCGGCCGTACGGCGCCGTGGCCGGCCGGTGTCCCGGTGGACAGCAGATCGCCGGGCGCGAGGGTCATGGCCGCGGTGAGCCAGACCAGTTGCTCGGGAATGGTGTGGAACATCTCGGTGGTGCTGCCGTTCTGGCGCACCTCCCCGTTGACCCACTGGCGGATCCGCAGGCCGTGCGGGTCGGGGATCTCGTCGGCGGTGACGAACCAGGGGCCGCAGATGCCGTAGGTGTCGAATCCCTTGGCCCGGTCCATGCGGTTGTTGTCCAGCTCCGAGACATCCCGGGAGCCGACGTCACTGAAGCCGACGTAACCGGCCACCGCGCGCAGGGCGTTGTCGAGGGTGAGATGCCGGGAGCGGGTGCCGATGACGGCCGCAAGCTCCATCTCCGGGTCGACCCGCTCGGAGATCGCGGGGTGCCGCAGGTCGTCGTACGGGCCCGCGAGGGCACCGGGGGCCTTGAGGCAGCCCTGGAGCCCGCGGGGGATCGGTGGCCGTCCCCCGGGGGTGGGGCTGCGGCGCGGGTAGTTGGCCAGCATGCACCAGACGGTGTGCGGCCTGCCGATGGGCGGTCCGAGCCGGCCCGGTTCGGCGGACCACAGGCCGTCCTGGTCCAGGACACCGCTGTCGGCGTGGGTGACGACCCAGTCGAACAGGCGCTGTACGGCGTCGAGTCCGGGGTCCGTGCGGAGCAGTTCGGGCAGGTCTGCCGGGACGACGCGCCGGGAGCGGGCGAGGGCGTCGTCCCGGTGGACGCCCTCCGTCTCCAGCCGTCGCACGAAGGCGGCCCGGAGGTCGACGAGTTGGTCGGGCAGCACTTCGGCGAAGCAGAGCCGGTCGCCGAAGGGGGTCCGCCGTGAGGCGATCTTCACGGTTGGGGGCTTTCTGGTGAGGGACGGCGGGCGGGCCGCGAGGGGGACGGGACGGCCGTGCGGCCCGACGGCCGGCTGGTGGCCGGCCGTCGTAGGGCTCTGTCCGGCTCAGCCGTTGTCGGCGTCCTTGGGGTTCTCGAAGCGGATGCCGCCGTCCGTGACGACGGTGACGAACTTGTCGTCGTCGGGCTCGACCGGGAGCTGGATCGGCGGCAGGCCGACGGTGAACAGCACCACTTCCTCGGCGGCGGCGTAGCGGGCCTTCTCCCCCGGATCGGCCTCGACCGCGCCGAGCCGGCCGATCGCGGTGCCCTCGACCGTGCCGGTGCCGGAGAGCACCACGGTCAGCCGCTTGGCGACGTCGCTCTCCGAGATCCACTCGGCGCCGGCGTCGAGCTTGACGAACTCCACGTAGAACTCACGCTCGGTGTAGGTGCCGACGTGCTTGCGCTTCACGCCCGGCCAGCCGGCCACGGGCAGCCAGTTGAGGTGCTCGGGGTCGGTGATGACGACTCCGTTGTAGCGCGGCTTGGGGAACTTCTGCTCCCGCTGCCGACGGTGCTCGGCCTGCGCCTCCTTGTTGTCCGGGCCCCGGCCGCGGCCCGCGCCCATGCCCAGCGCGGAGGCGCCGCCGAACTGCAGGACGAGCTGCAGCTGCTTGGGGTCGGTGAGCCGGTCGTCCTGCGGGCCGTAGGTCTGGCCCTCGGGGAAGTAGCCGACCTCGCCCTCGCGCAGGATGCCCTGCTCACCGAGGTTCATGTCGCCGACCAGCGGCAGCCGGATCTGCTCGAAGGTGTGGCAGTGCCGAGGCATGGAGAAGTCGCCCTCCTGGCGGCCCAGGATGTAGCGGTAGTTCTCCAGCGGCTTGCTCCGATCCCCCATCAGCAGGTAGTTGAAGGCGACCGTGCCGCGGGGGTGGTCCATCTTGTACGCGTTCGGGTCGAACGGCGCGATCTTCATCGCTGTCCTCCGTTGTCGTCGAGCACCCGTGCGGGAACCGTGCGGCCTGGGGCTCGCCCGGTCGGGCGGGTGGGGGTGAGAAGGCGATCGGCCGTCGGGCGCGCGGCCGGCTGGGCCGCGGCAGGTCTCGTCCCGTCCGGGAGGGACCTCCGGTCGTCGCTGCCCCTCCAAGAAACCTTCCTAGTAGGTTTGTGTCAAGGTAGGAGATGGGCTTTCATCGAAATTGAAGAAAGAGCCTGGTGGCATGCACGCGACCCCGTCACCTTGCCGCGACCTACCAGGTAGGTTACCTTTACTCGTAGACCACAGAAGATCCGGGCGCCGCACGTCCGGAAACACGCCCGGGAGTGACATGTCCGTGCCCCAGAACCCCGCGAAGATCTTCCGCGGCCGGGTGGCCGACCAGATCGTCGAGGACCTGCGCTCACAGATCCTCAGCGGCGCCCTGCCCGACGGCTCACGGCTGCCGTCCGAGCGGGAGTTGGCCGCGTACTACGACGTGAGCGGCCCCACCGTCCGCGAGGCGGTCCGGGTACTGACCGCGATGGGCCTGGTCAACACCCGCAACGGCAGCCGGGCGACGGTCACCGCGCAGGGCGACACCCTGCTCGCGGTGTCCATCGCCTCCGTGGTACAGGTCGAGAAGGTGAGCGGCCGGGAGGTCCTCGGCCTGCTCGGCGCCCTGAACGCCTACGCCGCCGAACTCGCCGCCGAACACGCCACCGACGAGGAGGTCGACCGGCTGCGGGCGGCGGCGCAGGCCGTCCCCGCCGCCGAGGGCGTGGAGCGGACCGCCGCGGCGTTGCGCGACTTCTTCGCCGTGCTCGGCGAGATCTCGCACAACCCGCTGCTCGCCGCGCTGTGCCGGTTCATCAGCGAGATGCAGATCGGACTCGGCGTGAAGCTCTCCGGCGGCGAGGGCGGAACCTTCGGCCGGGTCGCCGGCCCCCTGCACACGGAGCGGATGCGGATCGTGGCCGCGGTCGCCGCCCGGGACCCCCGGCACGCGGCGGCGGTGGTCCGCGACTACCACCGCGAGGCCCTCGAACGGATCACGGCGGCCCGTGCATCCGAGGGGGACACCAACGTCTCGGACAACGGTCTCACCGAGGCACTCACCGCCTGGCTGCGGACGAACGTCACCCTCGGCGGCCAGGTCACCAACCCCCGGAGCACCCTCTCGTAACCGCACCGTCCCCTACGATCCGCACCGTCCGCGACGCCGCCCCCTACGGGCCGCCCCTGGGCATCCTCACGGCCGACGTGATGCACGGCCTCGACCTCGCCGAGCGCATCCCGACCGGTCTGGTCCACATCAACGACCAGACCGTCAAGTGGGGTACGCGGGTGGGCGCGGTCCTCGCTCGATGTCGGCGGTCTTCCCTCCCGTCTGTGCCATGTGACATATTACTGCCGTGAGCATGCGACTGACCTGCGACGTCGTAGTGATCGGGGCGGGCATGGCAGGCGCCGCCTGCGCCCTGTACGCGTCCCGGGCGGGTCTGGACGTGATCGTGGTGGATCGCGGCCCGGTGGCCGGCGGCACGACCGGGGCCGGTGAGGGCAATCTGCTCGTCTCCGACAAGGAGCCGGGGCCCGAGCTCGAACTCGCCCTGTTGTCGGGCCGGTTGTGGACCGGCCTGGCCGGGGAGCTGGGTGACCGGATCGAGTACGAGGCCAAGGGCGGAGTGGTCGTCGCCGCCGAATCCGAGGGGCTGGCCGCCCTGGAGAGGTTCGCTGCCGGGCAACGGGCCGCCGGGGTGACGGCGGAGAACGTCGGCGCGGATCGACTCCGCGACCTGGAGCCGCACTTGGCACCGGGTCTGGCGGGCGGCGTGCGCTACCCGCAGGACGCCCAGGTCATGCCGACCCTGGCCGCCGCGCACCTCCTGCGGGCCTCCGGTGCCCGCCTGGCGACCGGCCGCACGGTGACACAGGTGCTGCGCGGCGCCGGCGGTGCGGTACGCGGTGTCCGTACCGTCCGCGGCGACATCCACGCCCCGGCCGTGGTGAACGCGGCCGGGACCTGGGGCGGTGAGGTGGCCGCGCTCGCGGGTGTGCACCTGCCCGTCCTGCCCCGGCGTGGCTTCGTCCTGGTCACCGAGCCGTTGCCGCGCCGGGTGCGGCACAAGGTGTACGCCGCCGACTACGTGGCCGACGTGGCCAGCGACTCGGCCGCCCTGCAGACCTCGCCGGTCGTCGAGGGCACGGCGGCCGGGCCGGTCCTGATCGGCGCGAGCCGGGAACGCGTCGGCTTCGACCGGTCGTTCTCGCTGCCTGCCGTCCGGGCGCTGGCGGCGGGCGCGATCCGACTGTTCCCGTTCCTGTCCGGGGTCCGGGCGATGCGCACCTACCTGGGTTTCCGCCCGTACCTGCCCGACCACCTCCCCGCGATCGGACCCGACCCCCGGGCGCCCGGCCTCTTCCACGCCTGCGGGCACGAGGGCGCGGGCATCGGACTCGCCACCGGTACCGGGCAGTTGATCGCCCAGGTGCTGAGCGGCAGGGCACCCGAGCTGGACCTGACCCCGTTCCGTCCCGAGCGTTTCGGCGAGGAGAGCGTGTGAATCCCCTGGAGTTGGTGCGGGCCCGGCCGGGGCCCGCCTTCACCGTCACCTTCGACGGGCGTGAGATCGTCGCGCTGCCGGGCCAGACGGTAGCGGCCGCGCTCTGGGCGTCCGGTGTCACGTCCTGGCGGACCACCCGCGGCGAGGGGCGTCCGCGCGGGGTCTTCTGCGGGATCGGCGTCTGCTTCGACTGCCTGGTCACCGTCAACGGCCGCCCCAATCAACGGGCTTGCCTGGTGCCCGCGCGCCCGGGCGATGCGATCCGTACCCAGGAGGGGACGGGTCACGATGGCTGACGCGCGTCGGCAGGAGTCGGCCCCCCGGCTCGCCGTGATCGGCGCGGGCCCGGCCGGTCTCGCCGCCACCCTGGCCGCCGCCCGGCGCGGTCTGCACGTCACCCTGGTCGACGCGGCGACGGAGGCGGGCGGCCAGTTCTACCGGCAGCCCGCCGCCGGGCTCGGCGCCCGCCGCCCGGAGGCGCTGCACCACCAGTGGCGCAGCTGGGAGCGGCTGCGCGCCGGCCTCGACAGGCTCGTCACGGCCGGGCTGGTGGCGCATCTGCGGGACCATCACGTGTGGTGCGTGACGCGGCGACGGACCGGTTTCACCGTGCACGCCCTGCTCGGCCCCGAGCAGGAGCGGCCCGTCGAGGTGCCCGCGGACGCCGTGCTGCTCGCGACCGGCGGCTACGAGAAGGTGCTGCCCTTCCCCGGCTGGACGCTCCCCGGTGTCGTCACGGCGGGCGGGGCCCAGGCCATGCTGAAGGGCGGACTGGTGCTGCCGGGCCGTACGGCGGTCGTCGCCGGCACCGGCCCGCTGCTGCTGCCGGTCGCGACCGGGCTCGCGACGGCGGGCGCCCGGGTGGCCGCGCTGGTGGACTCCGCCGACCCGCGGGCCTTCGTCCGACGCTCACCGGCGCTGGCCGCCCGGCCGGGCAAGCTCGCCGAAGGCGCCCACTACGCGGCCCGGTTGCTGCGGCACGGGGTACGCACCCTGGTCCACCACACCGTCGTCGAGGCACACGGCGACCAGCGCCTCGAAGGCGTCACCGTCGCCGCGCTCGACACCGAGGGCCGGGTACGGCCGGGCACCCGGCGGCGCATCGACTGCGACACCCTGGCCGTCGGGCACGGCATGCTCCCGCACACCGACCTCGCCGAGGGCCTGGGCTGCCGGATCGACACGGTCGCGGTGCACGTGGACGACGAGCAGCGCACCGACGTACCGGGGGTGTGGGCGGCGGGCGAGGCCACCGGCGTCGGCGGCGCGGTACTCGCCCTCGCCGAGGGGCACATCGCGGGCCGATCGGCCGCCGAACGGCTGTCGGGCCGGGAGCCGGACCCGCGTGGCTGGGCGGGGGCCGCCCGGGCCCGTGCGGGGCAGCGCCGGTTCGCCGCGGCGATGGACGACGCCTACGCGCCGCCCGCGCACTGGACCGAGCAGGTCACGGACGACACGGTCGTCTGCCGCTGCGAGGAGGTCACCGGCGGGGCGGTCCGGCGGGCCGTGACCGAGCTGGGTGCCGGAGACGTACGGACCGTCAAACTGCTCACGCGAGCCGGAATGGGCTGGTGCCAGGGGCGGATGTGCGGGCCGGCGGTCGCCGGGCTCGCCGGATGCCCGGAGACGGCGGCACGCAGGCCGTTCGCCCGGCCGGTGCCGCTCGGGGTGCTCGCGCGGGCCGGCAGCGCCGACGACGAACAGTGCTATGTCACATGCCACCCGGACCACCCCGACCACTCGGACCACCCCGACCACCCCGACCACCCCGACCACCCGGAGGAACCCTGATGTCCGCCCCTCACCCCCACCCCTGGCGAGGCGTCCTCGTAGCCACCGCCCTCCCGCTCCGCGACGACCTCTCCGTCGACCACGACCGGTACGCCGAGCACTGCGCCTGGCTGGTGGCGAACGGATGCGACGGCGTCGTACCGAACGGCTCTCTCGGTGAGTACCAGGTGCTCACACCCGAGGAGCGCGCGAAGGTCGTCGCGACCGCCGTGGCCGCGATCGGCGGGGCGCGGGTCATGCCCGGGGTCGCCGCCTACGGCTCGGCCGAGGCCCGCCGCTGGGCCGAGCAGGCCCGGGACGCCGGCTGCGCGGCGGTGATGCTGCTGCCGCCCAACGCCTACCGCGCGGACGAGCGGTCGGTGCTGGCGCACTACGCGGAGGTCGCGAAGGCCGGGGTGCCGGTCGTGGCGTACAACAACCCCGTCGACACCAAGGTCGACCTGGTCCCGGAATTCCTCGCCAAACTGCACGGCGAGGGGTTCATCCACGCCGTCAAGGAGTTCTCGGGCGACGTCCGGCGCGCCTACCAGCTGGCCGAACTCGCCCCCGAACTGGACCTGTTGATCGGCGCCGACGACGTGCTGCTGGAGTTGGCGATCGCGGGCGCCAAGGGCTGGGTGGCCGGCTACCCCAACGCGCTGCCGGCCGCGACGGTCGAGCTGTACCGCGCGGCCGTGCGCGGGGACCTGGACACCGCCAGGCAGTTGTACGCACAGCTGCATCCGCTGCTGCGCTGGGACTCCAGGGTCGAGTTCGTGCAGGCCATCAAGTTGTCCATGGACATCGTCGGCCGGCACGGCGGCGCCTGCCGCCCGCCGCGGGTGCCGCTGCTGCCCGAGCAGGAGGCCGTGATCCGCGCGGCCACCGAGAAGGCCGTCGCGGCCGGACTGGCGTAACGGAACCCGCCCACCCTCCAGGAGCGTCATGCGCAGCAAACTCGTCCTGCACGCCGTCGACTCGCACACCGAGGGCATGCCCACCCGTGTGATCACCGGCGGGATCGGCACCATCCCCGGCGCGACCATGAACGAGCGGCGGCTGTACTTCCGTGAACACCGCGACGACATCAAGCAGTTGCTGATGAACGAACCGCGCGGGCACTCCGCGATGAGCGGGGCGATCCTGCAGCCGCCGACCCGGCCCGACTGCGACTGGGGCGTGGTGTACATCGAGGTCTCCGGCTATCTGCCGATGTGCGGGCACGGCACGATCGGTGTGGCGACGGTGCTCGTGGAGACCGGGATGGTGGAGGTCGTGGAGCCGGTCACCACCATCCGGCTCGACACCCCGGCCGGCCCGGTCGTCGCCGAGGTGGCGGTGGAGGACGGCGCGGCGAAGAACGTCACGCTGCGGAACGTACCGTCGTTCTCGGTCGCGCTGGACCGGAAGATCGTGCTCGCTGACGGTCGGTCAGTGACATATGACATGGCATACGGCGGCAACTTCTACGCCATCCTCCCCCTCGACGAGTTCGGCCTCCCCTTCGACCGCACCCGAAAGGACGACATCCTCCGGGCGGGCCTGTCCCTCATGGCGGCGATCAACGCCGAGGCGGAGCCGGTCCATCCCGAGGACCCGTCCATCCGCGGCTGCCACCACGTCCACCTGATCGCCCCCGGTGCCACGGCCCGCCACTCGCGGCACGCGATGGCCATCCACCCCGGCTGGTTCGACCGCTCCCCCTGCGGCACCGGCACCAGCGCACGGATGGCCCAGCTGCACGCCCGCGGCGAACTCCCGCTGGACACCGAGTTCGTGAACGAGTCGTTCATCGGCACCCGGTTCACCGGCAGGCTGCTCGGCACCACCGAGGTGGCGGGTCTCCCCGCGGTCCTGCCCAGCTTCACCGGCCGTGCCTGGATCACCGGCACCGCCCAGTATCTGCTGGACCCGGCCGACCCGTTCCCGGCCGGCTTCGTACTCTGATTCCCCCCGACAATCCTCCGCTCGACGACCCTCCACCCGACGCCCCTCCAGGAGTTCCCCCATGGCCGACCGGCCCAGCAGCACGCCCACCGCCGCCAAGCCCGCCATTCCGTCGCTCGGCGGCCGGAAGCCGAACTTCCGGGAACGGGTCGTGGACGTCCTGCGTGCCGCGCTGATCGCCGGTGAGCTGCGCCCCGGCGAGGTGTACTCGGCGCCGGGGCTCGCTCCCCGCCTGGGCGTCTCCGCGACGCCGGTGCGCGAGGCCATGCTGGAACTGGTGAAGGAGGGCATGGTCGAGATCGTCCCGAACAAGGGGTTCCGGGTCACCGCCCTCTCCGAGCAGCAGCTCGACGAGTACACGCACGTCCGGTCCCTGATCGAGATCCCGACGACCGTCGCGCTCGCGGCCACCGCCGACCCCGCGGACCTGGAGGCGCTGCGCCCGGTCGCCCTGGAGATCGTCACCTCGGCCGTGAAGGGCGACCTGATCGCCTACGTCGAGGCCGACCTGGCCTTCCATCTGGGCTTGCTGGCGCTGGCGGGCAACGACCATCTCGTCGAGGTGGTACGGGACCTGCGGCGCCGTTCGCGGCTGTACGGGCTGACGGCGCTGGTGGCGGCGGGACGCCTGAAGGCCTCCGCCGAGGAGCACCTGGAGCTCCTCGACGCCCTGCTGGCCCGCGACGAGCAGGCCGTGCGCGAGGTCATGACCCGCCACCTGGGCCATGTCCGCGGCCTGTGGGCGGCCCGGCAGCCCGAGCACGGCTGAGCGCTCCTGCCGACTAAGCCCCGGGATGCGCGAGTTCGATGTCGTGGTCGTGGATGTCGGCGCCGGAGACGGCCACCCCGGCGGCGTGCGGCGGGTAGCCGGTCGCGACGACCGTGTACTGGCCACTGTCCAGGTCGGAGAAGGCGTACGCGCCGTCGTCGCCGGTGGTGGTCGTACCGACGACGTTGCCGGCGGCGTCCACCAGCGTGACCCGGGCGTCGCCCAGCGGGCCCCCCGCTCCCCGGATTGTGCCCCGGACATGGGCGCCGGGCCGCAGCTCGACGTCGACCCTGGTGGTCCCGGTCCCGGCTATCTCGACGGGCAGGGCGAGCGGCCGGTGCTTGGGCGAACTGACCGCGAGGGTCACCGTGCCCGGCACCAGGTCGCCGACCGCGAACTCGCCGAGCCCGTCGGTCTGCTGGGTGGCGAGCACGTCCCCGCGCACGTCGGTGACGACCACGGTCGCCCCGGCGACCGGCGCCCCGCTGTCCGCGGCCCGCACCTCTCCGGCCAGGCCGCTGCTGCCGGTGAGCAGCAGGTCGTAGGCGACCGGTGTGGAGCTCACGACGAGGGTGGTGGCCTGCGGCAGGCAGCCGTCGGCGGAGGCGATGAGGACGTACGTCCCCTCGCCGGGTGCCGCCACCGCGTAGCCGCCCTCGGCGTCCGCCACCGCGCGGCCGAGCTGGCGGCCGCCGGGCGAGATCAGGGTGACGGCGGCCCGGCCGACGCCGGTTCCGTCGGCGCCGCGCACCCGGCCGTGCACCCGGATGCCGTCGCCGACGACGGGGACGTTCCGCGGTGCCTCTTCCCCGCCCGGCGGCTGCTCGACCGTAGGTTCGGCGACTGGCTGCACCGCCGCGGCCCGCACCACGGCCGGCTTCCGGCGCGGGATGAACGCGGCCACGAGCAGCGCGAGGACCGCCGCGCCCGAGCCCGCCGCCATGACCACCTTGAAGCCGTTCTCGGAGGGCACGGCCGTCGAGCCGAAGACGGTGGTCATCTGGGCCAGGATCACCCCGGCGACGGCGCTCGCGGTCGACGTGCCGATGGACCGCATGAGGGTGTTGAGACTGTTCGCGGCGGCCGTCTCGTGCGGGTCGACGGCGCCCATGATGAGCGCGGGCATCGCACCGTAGGCGAAGCCGATGCCGGCGCCGACGATGCAGGAGACCAGCACGAGCTGCCAGACGGCGTCCATCAGCACGATGTTGAGCCCGTACCCGGCGGCCACGATCACCGCGCCGCACATCAGGGTGACCTTCGGGCCGAAGTTCTTGGAGATGAGGGCGGACAGGGGCGCCGTCGCCATCATCACCAGGCCGGTCGGGGCCATCACCAGGCCGGCGTCGAGCAGCGACTTGCCCAGACCGTAGCCGGTCGCCTCAGGCAACTGCAGGAGCTGCGGAAGCACCAGGGACATCGCGAACATCGAGAACCCGAAGGCGATCGAGGCGAGGTTCGTGACGAGGACCTGGCGGCGGGCCGTGGTGCGCAGGTCGACCAGCGGCTCCCGGGTGCGGAGTTCGTAGAATCCCCAGGCGAGCAGGATGACCACGGCGGCGCCGAACAGGCCGAGCGTGGTGCCGCTGGACCAGCCCCAGTCGGCACCCTTGGAGATGCCGAGCAGCAGACAGACCAGGCCCGCCGCCATGCCGAGGGCGCCGGGCAGGTCGAAACGGCCGCCGGTGCGCACCTTCGACTCCGGCACGAGGACCAGCACGAGCACGGCGGCGACGACACCGAGCGCGGCCGAGGTCCAGAACAGCATGTGCCAGTCGAAGTGGTCGGCGATCAGCGCGGCGGCGGGCAGGCCGAGGGCGCCGCCGACGCCGAGGGAGGCGCTCATCAACGCCGTGGCGGAGCCGAGCCGTTCGGCGGGGAGTTCGTCGCGCATGATGCTGATGCCGAGCGGGATCACGCCGGAGGCCAGCCCCTGCAGGGCCCGCCCGACGATCATCGGTACGAGGGTGTCGCTCAGCGCGGCGGTGACCGAACCGGCGACCAGCATGACCACGCTGGTCAGCAGCATCAGCCGCTTGCCGTACATGTCGCCGAGCCGCCCCATCACGGGGGTGGCGACGGCGGCCGCGAGGAGGGTGGCGGTGACGGCCCAGGCCGCGTTGGACGCCGAGGCGTCGAGCAGCTTCGGCAGTTCGGGCACGATGGGGATCACCAGGGTCTGCATCAGCGAGACCACGATCCCGCCGAAGGCCAGCACCGCGACGACTACGTTGGTCCGCGGCGCGGCGGAGTCCCCGGCGGCGTCCGGCCGGGGCTGTGCATGGGACATGGTCGGGCCTCCACAGGGCCGCTCGGGTCTGCACGACCCTCCCGAATGTAAGTCAATTGATTGACTTAAGCAACCAGGATTCGAGTGCGGGGGGTGAAGATTCGCCGCACGTCCGGCGTCACATCAGCTCGACTCGCGCACCGCCAGCCGACACGGCACGGTGTGCACCCCGGGCTCCGGCTCCGCGTCGATGGCCTGGAGCAGCCGCAGTGCGGCGATCCGCCCGATCTCGGCCAGGTTCATGTCGACGGTGGTGAGCGGCGGGCGACAGGCGAGGGCCATGGTGTCCCAGTTGTCGTAGCCGACCACGGCGATGTCCCCCGGCACGCCCTTCCCCCGCTCACGCAGGGCGTCCGCGACCCCCCGGGCGATCTGGTCGTTCCCGCAGAAGACGGCGTCCGTGCCGGGTGCCGCCCGCAGCACCGCGTCGGCGGCGCGCCGCCCCCAGGCCTCACTCCACTCCCCGAAGTGCACGCGCCCCGCGGCGAGTTCGAGGCCCGCCTCGGCCAGGTGCTCGACGGCGTGCCGGGCCCGGTCGCGGGCGGCCTGGTGGTGCTCGGGTCCGGTGACATGGGCGATGCGGGTGCGCCCGGTGGCGAGCAGGTGCTCCACGGCGAGCCGGGCGCCGCCGCGGTCGTCGGTGACGACGGAGGTGTCGGCCGGGTCGGTCGACGGGGAGAGCGCGTAGACGACCGGGATCGCCGGGTCGATGCCGGTCAGCGGCGGGCGGGGGTCGGTACGGCGGCCGGCGACGATGATGCCGTCGACCCGGCGGTCGGTGAGGGTGCGCAGATGGTGCTGCTCGCGGATGGCGTCGCCGCGGGTGTCGCAGAGCAGCACCGAGATCTTCCCGGCGCCCAGCGCGTCCTCGGCACCCAGTAGCACCGGGGTGCTGAAGCGGCCGATGCCGTCCGTCGTCATCAGGCCGACCGTCCAGCTACGGCCGCTGTGCAGGCTCTGCGCGTGCTGGTTGGGCCGGAACCCGAGCGCCGCCACCGCGTCCAGCACCCGCTGCCGGGTTTCCGGGCGCATCCGGCCGGCGCCGTTCAGCGCCTTGGACGCCGTACCGACGCTGACACCGGCGAGCGCGGCGACATCGGCGAGCCGCGCCCGGCTGGCGGGCGGAGAGCCTGGAGCAGAGGTCACGGGCAAACCTTTTCCTGGACGGATCCTCGACACCGCCGTCGGCCTCCCGACGGCAGAGCCGCCCCACATCGTCGCAGCCGCCCACCCGAAGTACCAGTCCTGCCGGGCAACTTGAAAAAACTGCGCCGGGCGTCTTGACCCCTCCCTCCGGCTGCCCTGTACTTCTCAGCGAGAAAACGGTTGCTCAAAACGGTTGCCCGAAGCGGTTTCTCACCGCCCCTCCTCGCCGCCTTGTGTGCGACATTCCAAACAGCGTTCGGTATTTCGAAAGAGCGTTGCCCAGGCACCCCGTCCCTCCCCACCCCGGAGAACCATGCCCCGCACCCGTTCCGCCCTGCCCTCCCCCGCCGGCCCGGTCCGTCTCACCCCCGATGCCCGCACCGCGCTGCGCCCGGCGGCCGTCACCGTCGACGGTGGCTTCTGGCACGACCGGCGCGCGACCAACGCCCGTGTCTCCCTCCCGCAGGGCCCGGACCTGCTGGAGTCCGCCGGAAACCTGCACAACCTGCGACTGGCGGCCGGCACCGCCGAGGGCACGTTCCAGGGCGCGTACCCCTTCGTCGACACCGACGTCTACAAGTGGCTGGAGGCGGCCTCCTGGCACCTCGCCCGGAACACCGGCGGAGACACCGGCGAAGGCGCCGAGGCGGCTCTGGCCGCGGACGTGGCGCGGATCGCCGCCCTGGTGGCCGATGCCCAGCAGCCCGACGGCTATCTCAACACCTGGTTCCAGCTGGTCAAGGGCGGTGAGCGGTACCAGGACCTGCGCTGGGGACACGAGTTGTACTGCGCCGGCCATCTGATCCAGGCCGCCGTGGCCCACCACCGCTCCACCAGCCGCCCCGAACTCCTCGACGTCGCCCGGAAGTTCGCCGATCACATCGACTCGGTGTTCGGCCTCCCCGGCAGCGGCAGGCCCATCGACGGCATCGACGGCCACCCGGAGGTCGAGACGGCGCTGGTGGAGCTGTACCGGGAGACCGGCGAGCGCCGCTACCTCGACCTGGCGGGCTACTTCGTCGACCGGCACGGCCACGGCCTGCTCGGCGGCGATGCCTACTGCCAGGACCGGGTGCCGCTGCGCGCCGCGAGGAACGTCGAGGGCCACGCCGTACGGCAGTTGTACCTGCTGGCGGCGGCCGCGGACCTGGCGGCGGAGGCCGGGGACGCCGAACTCCGGGCGGCGGGCGAGCGGTTGTGGCACGCCATGACGACCACCAAGACCCACCTCACCGGCGGGCTCGGCGCACACCACGACCAGGAGGACTTCGGCGACCCCTACGAACTCCCCAACGAGCGCGCCTACTGCGAGACCTGCGCGGCGATCGCCTCCGTCCAGTGGAGCTGGCGCATGGCCCTGCTCACCGGCGAGGCCCGCTACTCCGACCTGATCGAGCGCACCCTCTACAACGGCTTCCTGGCCGGGGTCTCGCTGGACGGCGAGCGCTGGCTGTACGTCAACCCGCTCCAGGTCCGCGACGGCCACACCGACACCGGCGGCGACCAGTCGGCCCGCCGCACCCGCTGGTTCCGCTGCGCCTGCTGCCCGCCCAACGTGATGCGGCTGCTGGCGAGCCTGGAGCACTACCTCGCGTCCGGCGACGGACAGGGTCTGCAGATCCACCAGTTCGTCACCGGGACGTACGCGACCGACCGGGTCCGGGTGCGGGCCGAGACGGACTATCCCTGGCACGGCACGATCGCGTTCACCGTCGAGGAGACCCCGTCCGACGGCCCCTGGACGCTGTCGCTGCGCATCCCCGAGTGGTGCCGGGAGTTCCGGGTGCGGTGCGGCGCGGACACGTACGACTCCGCGGCGGACGACGGCTGGCTGCGGCTGTCGCGGAGCTGGACACCGGGCGACCAAGTGGTGCTGGAACTGGCGATGGAGCCCCGGCTCACCGCCGCCGACCCGCGCGTGGACGCGGTACGCGGCTGTGTGGCGATCGAGCGCGGGCCGCTCGTGCACTGCCTGGAGCAGGTCGACCACCCGGGCGGCGGTCTCGACGACATCGTCCTCGACCCGTCCCGGCCGCTCGCCGTGAAGCACCGCCCGGACCTGCTCGGCGGTGTCACCACGGTGGTGGCGGCGGGCCGGCGGCGCCGCGTCCCCGACCGGGGCTGGTGGCCGTACGCCCCCGCGACCGGTCCGGAGAGCGAACTCGACGGTGAACCGGTCGAGTTGACCGCGATCCCGTACCACGTCTGGGCCAACCGCGAGGACGGCAGCATGCGCGTCTGGCTCCCCACCTCCTGAGACACCCCCGTCCTACGACAACGAGGTCACCCCGTGATACCCACCCGCCGTACTCTCATGGCCCTCACCACGGCCGCCCTGCTCCCCCTCACCGCCTGCGGTGGCGGTTCCGGCTCCTCGGGATCGTCGTCCTCGGCCGGCGGGACGTACACCTTCTGGGACCCCTACCCGCAGTTCGACGCCTCCTCCGACTGGGGCAAGCGGGTCACCGCGTGCGGCACCGCGGCCGGGGTGAAGCTCAAGCGGACCGCGTACGACACCACCGACCTGGGCAACAAGGCGCTGCTGGCCGCGCAGCAGGGCAACGCGCCGGACGTGATGCTGGTCGACAACCCGGTGGTCTCCACGCTGGTGGAGGCGGGGATCCTCAACAAGACGAGCGACCTCGGGCTCGACACCTCGTCGATCCAGAAGAACATCATCGGCGCCGGCACGATCGACGGCGCCTCCTACGGCGTCCCGATCGGCGCCAATACCCTCGCGCTCTACTACAACAAGAAGGTCCTCTCCGCCGCCGGCGTGGACCCGGCCTCGGTCAAGGACTGGGCATCGCTCACGGCCGCGCTGAAGAAGGTCACGGCGGCCGGGAAGAAGGGGATCACCTTCTCGGCGATCAACACCGAGGAGGGCAGCTTCCAGTTCCTGCCGTGGTTCTGGGGCGCGGGCGGCGACCTCACCGAGCTCGACTCCGCCGAGGGGGTTGCCGCGCTGTCGCTGTGGAAGCAGTGGGTGGACGCGGGGTACGCGCCGAAGGACGTGCTGCAGAACACCCAGACCACCAGCTGGCAGGAGTTCGCCACCGGCGACTACGCGTTCAGCGAGAACGGCACCTGGCAGCTCGGCAACGCCGACAAGGCCGGGTTCTCCTACGGCGTCATCAACATCCCGGCAGAGAACGGCGGTTCGGCGCCGGTGCCGACGGGCGGCGAGTTCGTCACCGTGCCGGTGCAGAAGGACAGCTCGCGCTACGACGTCAGCAAGAAGATCGTCAGCTGTCTGACCATCGACTCCAGCCTGCTGGCCACCGACACCACGCTCATGTACGTGGCGCCGACCTCGGCCGTGCAGACCCAACAGGTTGCGAAGAACACGGAGTTGAAGCCGTGGGTGGCGGCGGTCGCGGCGGCCCGGGGCCGGACCAGCGGCGGTCTCGGCACCAAGTACCCGACCATCTCACAGCCGATGTGGACGGCCGTCCAGGCGGCGCTCTCCGGCAGCAAGAACCCCCAGGACGCCCTGGCCGCCGCCCAGTCCAGCGCGCAGAAGGGCTAGGCCCGCAATGACCGTCGCCCGGGTCGACCGACCGCGGCGAGCACCGGCCGCCGCGGCGCGGGCGAGCGACACCGGCGCCCGCTCCCTGCGCCGCAGGCGGCGGCTGACCGCGCTCGCCTTCGTGGCCCCGCTGATCGCCTACCTCGCCGCCTTCTACGTGTATCCGCTCTACCGCAACCTGGACCTCAGTCTGCGCGACTACACCGTGCGCTCCTTCGTGGCGGGCGACGCGCCGTTCTCCGGCTGGGACAACTTCCGGACCGTGCTGGACGATCCGACGTTCGGGCCGGCGATGCGGCACACCATGGTCTTCACCCTCGTGTCGATCGCCTTCCAGTACGTCATCGGGCTCGCCCTCGCGGTCTTCTTCAACCGGCACTTCCGGCTGTCGGCCGTGCTGCGGGCACTGTTCCTCATCCCCTGGCTGCTGCCGCTGATCGTGTCGGCGTCCACGTGGTCGTGGATGTTCAACAGCGAGTCGGGGGTGGTGAACTACTTGCTGCACTTCCTCGGCGTCGCCCCGGTCGGCTGGCTGACCTCGCCGGACTGGGCGCTGGTCTCGGTGATCGTCGCCAACATCTGGATCGGCATCCCCTTCAACCTGGTCATCCTGCACAGCGGCCTGCAGAACATCCCCGGTGAGCTGTACGAGGCGGCGGCGCTCGACGGGGCGGGCGCCTGGCAGCAGTTCCGCCGGATCACCTTCCCGCTGCTGCGCCCGGTGTCGGCGATCACCCTGCTGCTGGGGCTCGTCTACACCCTCAAGGTGTTCGACCTGATCTGGATCATGACCAAGGGCGGCCCGGGCGACGCCTCCTCCACCCTGGCCACCTGGTCGTACCAGCTGGGATTCGGCACGCTGCTGCCCAAGTTCGGCCCCGGCGCCGCGGTCGGCGACATCCTGATCCTGATCGCCCTGGTCTTCGGCCTCCTCTACATCCGCGTCCAGAGGAGGCAGGAAGCGTGAAGTCGCGCGGCTACACCCTGATCGGCCTCTGCCTCACCGCGCTGATGCTGTTCCCGGTGTACTGGATGGTCAACGTGTCCCTCACCCCGCAGCAGGACATGCGCAAGGACCCGCCGGACCTGGTCCCGCTGCACCCGACCTTCGAGGGCTACCGGGCGGTCCTCGACGACCAGCTCCCCTACCTGGGCACCAGCCTGCTGATCGGCATCGGCACGGTCGCCCTCACTCTCCTGATCGCCGCCCCGGCCGGCTACGCACTGGCGAAGCTCCGGCCGCGCGGCGGCGGGGCACTGAGCCTGGCCCTGCTGATCGCCCAGATGATCCCGGGCATCGTCATGGCGATGGGCTTCTACGGCATCTTCCTGGACCTCGGCCTGCTCAACTCCTGGTGGGGGCTGATCGTCGCGGACTCCACCATCGCCGTGCCCTTCGGCGTCATGATCTTCACCGCGTTCATGTCGGGCATCCCCGGCGAACTCGTCTCGGCCGCCCGGATCGACGGCGCCGGCACCTGGCGCACCTTCCGGTCGGTGATCCTCCCGCTGAGCCGCAACGCGATCGTCACCGTCTCGCTGTTCGGCTTCCTGTGGGCCTGGTCCGACTTCGTCTTCGCCAACACCCTGGACGGCGGCGGCAGTTGGAAGCCGATCACGCTCGGCATCTACAAGTACATCGGCAACAACAACCAGGAGTGGAACGCGATCATGGCCACCGCCGTCGTCGCGTCGGTCCCCGCGGCCGTCCTCCTGATCCTCGCCCAGCGCTATGTGGCCGCGGGCGTGACCGCGGGCGCGGTGAAGGACTGAACCCTCCCACTCGCTTACTTTTCGAGGAGATCCATGCCATGAGCCGCATCCCCCGCAGAGCCGTCCTCGGTGCCGTGGTCCTCACCGCCGCCGCCCTCGGCACCGCCGCCCCCGCCCAGGCGGCCCCCACCTCCGCCACCACCCTCGTGGTGAGCGCGAACCAGACCCTGCGCTCGGTCACCCACGTGGCCTCGGGCAGCCTCTACGGCCTGGACACGGCGAGCGTGCCGGCCGACAGCCTGGTCGAGCCGCTGAAGCCGAACACCTTCGTACAGATGGCGCCCGGCGGCAGCCAGTTGCCCAACGGCGAGTCCAGCCCCGGCGGTGACGCCCTGACCGTCGCCCCCGAGGCGGCCAAGGCCGGCGCGAAGGTCGTCGTACGAATGCCGGACTGGTACCCGGACTTTCCCTACAAGTGGGTGAGTTGGAGCGACTGGCTGTCGGCCGTGGACAAGCAGGTCGCGTCCGTGAAGTCCTCCGGGACCACCAATATCGCCGCCTACGAGCTGTGGAACGAGCCGGACTGGACCTGGAACACCTCGGCGGCCGGCAGCTTCGACTCCGGGTGGGCGACGACGTACAAGGAGGTCCGTGCGAAGGACGCCACCACCCCGATCCAGGGCCCGAGTCATTCGGCGTGGAACCAGAGCTGGATGAGCACGTTCCTGACGGACGCCAAGGCGAGCGGCACGGTGCCCGACATCATCTCCTGGCACGAGTTGCAGGGCTCGCAGGACATCGCCGCCCATGTCGCCGCCTACCGCGCCCTGGAGACCAGCCTCGGCATCAGTGCCCGCCCGATCGCCATCGAGGAGTACGGCACCACGAGCGAGGTCGGCGTCCCCGGGCCGCTCGCGAGCTACGTCGCCAAGTTCGAGCGGGTCGGCGTGCACGACGCCGAACTGGCCTTCTGGAACCACTACGGCACCCTCGGCGACACCCTCACCGACACCGGCGGCTCACCCAACGGCGCCTACTGGCTGTACAAGTGGTACGGCGACATGTCCGGGACCATGCTGGTCACCACGCCTCCGGCGCAGACCGGCATCGACGGCTTCGCCTCCCGCAACGGCGCGGGCAACCAGATCAGCGTGGTCACCGGCGGCTGCACCGGTTCGTGTGCCGTCACCGTCAACGGGCTGTCGTCGCTCTCCGCCTTCGGCAGCACCGTGCACGTCAGGCTGGAGTACACGCCGTCCAAGGGCCGGACGACCGCCGTCTCCGGGCCGGTGACGATCTCGGACACCGACTACACGGTCAGCGGCGGGTCGATCACCGTACCGGTGACGATGAACGCCTCCGACGGCTACCACCTGACCATCACCCCGAGCGGCACCGCCACCTCGCTGGCCGGCCGCTACCAGATCACCAACAGGAACAGCGGCCTCGCCCTGGACACCAGCGGCGCGGGCACCGCCCAGGGCACCGCCGTCGTCCAGGCCACCTCCACCACGGGCACCGACCAGAACTGGACCCTGGTGGCCGCGGGCAGCGGCCTCTACAAGATCAAGCAGCAGGCGAGCGGCCTGCTCCTCGGCATCACGAACGCGGGCACAGGCGACGGTGGCACCGCCCTGATCTGGGGCGACAACGGCACCGCCGACCACCTCTGGCAGCTGATCCCGTCCGGCGACGGCTACTACAAGATCGCCAACTACAACAGCGGCCTGCTGCTCGGGGTGACCGACATGAGCACCTCCTCCGGTGCCCAGGTCCTCCAGTGGGACGACAACGGGACCGCCGACCACCTGTGGAAACTGACCGCCCGCTGACGTACGCCACAGTGAACCCGAGCACACCCGTGCGGGGCGACGACCGGCATTCGTTGCCCCGCACGACCCTTTCCGATTGATTTGCAGCCGAGAAGACCAACCCGTCCCCATCTTCCCAGGAGCCCAGGTCGGGCGGCCGGCAGATCCGAACAGGTGCCCAGCAACGCGCGGTTATCGTGACGGGACTCATCGAACGCGGACAGAGCTGGCGGAGGACGGGCGGTGTCGGACGAGGGGCGGCTGGTCGCCGGGCGGTACCGGCTGACCGAGCGGATCGGACGCGGCGGCATGGGCACCGTGTGGCGGGCCGAGGACGAGGTGCTGGCCCGGCAGGTCGCGCTCAAGCAGCTGCACCCCCGCCCGGACCTGTCCGACGACGAGCTGGCCACCCTCTACGAGCGCACCCGCCGCGAGGCCCGCAGCGCCGCCCGGGTCGTCCACCCCAACGTGGTCGTCGTGCACGACGTGGTGGACGACGACGGCCGCCCCTGCATCGTCATGGAGTACGTCCCCGCGCCCACCCTCGCCGACCTCCTCGACGGCGGCCGTACCCTTCCGCCCGAGGAGGCCGCCCGGATCGGCCTCGGCATGACCGGGGCGCTGCGCGCCGCGCACGCCGCCGGTGTCCTGCACCGGGACGTCAAGCCCGGCAACGTGCTGCTCGGCCCGGGCGACCGGGTCGTGCTCACCGATTTCGGCATCGCGCTGACCGCCGGCTCGTCGACGCTCACCCAGACCGGCCAGATGGTCGGCTCGATCCCGTACATGGCCCCGGAGCGGCTGCGCGGGCTGACCCCGGGACCGGCCTCGGACCTGTGGTCACTGGGGGCCACGCTGTACCAGGCGGTGGAGGGCCGGCCGCCGTTCCGGCGCGAGACCGCGATGGAGACGGCGTACGCCATCGTCACCGACCCCGTCGAGCCGATGAAGCAGGCGGGCCCGCTGGAGCCGCTCGTCCAGCTGCTGCTCGCCAAGGACCCGGCGGACCGGCCCTCGGCCGAGCAGACGGAACGGGCGCTGCTGGCGACCTGGTCGGGAGCGGTGACGGTGGTGGCCCGGCGCCCGCCGACGGAGCCGCCACCGGCCACGGCCCGGGCGGCGGCCGCCGGCGCCGGGCGCCGGGGGCGGCGCGCCCGGCGTGGCCGGCTCGCCCTGACGGCCGGGGCGGTCGCCCTCGTGGCGGCCGCCGCGGTCACCGCCGCCCTCACGCTCCCGCGCACATCCGCCGGCAAGCACGACAGCCGTCCGTCGTCCTCGTCGGCGTCCCCGTCGACGACGGCGAGCTCGGCCGCCTCTCCCCTCCCCCAGGGCTACCGCCTCGTCACCGACAAGGCCCTCGGCGTCGCCTTCCCCGTCCCCGACGGCTGGACGGCCGCCACCCGCGCCACCGACGAGGTCACCTACAAGGACCCGACCGGCCTGGCCGGCGTCACCATCGGCATGGTGGAACCGGCCGGCGCGAACCCCGTCACGCACTTCGCCGACATCGAGGCCAACACCAAGGTCAACTACCCGACCTACCGGAGGCTGCGCATGCAGCGGACCGCCTTCCGCGGGCAGCCGGCCGCGGTCTGGGAGTTCACCTTCCGGGGCCGGGCCCGCGTCTTCCGCGCCATCGACCTGGGCTACGGCAGGGAGGGCGGCCGGGAGTACGACATCTACCTCTCCGCGCCGGACGCGACGTGGTCCGGCTACCGGCCGGTCTTCGACAACGTGAGGGACGGATTCCGTACGACCGGCTGACCGCTCGGCAACGGGGACCTTCGGCCGCTAAGTTGTCCGACATGAGCAACCTTGACCGCGCGCCCGTTCCGAGCGTGTGCGGCGGCCGCGGATTCGTCGTCGCCGAACCCGTCCGCGAGCTGCTGAGCCCCCGCCACGTGAAACTCGGCGAGTCGACCGAGGTGCGCCGGCTGCTGCCGAACCTCGGCCGCCGCATGATCGGTGCCTGGGCGTTCGTCGACCACTACGGCCCCGACGACATCGCCGACGAGCCCGGGATGCAGGTCCCGCCGCACCCGCACATCGGGCTGCAGACGGTCAGCTGGCTGCACCAGGGCGAGGTCCTGCACCGCGACTCGACCGGCAGCCTCCAGACGATCCGCCCCCGCGAGCTGGGGCTGATGACCTCGGGCCGGGCGATCAGCCACTCCGAGGAGAGCCCCAAGTCGCACGCCCGGTACCTGCACGGCGCGCAGCTGTGGGTGGCCCTCCCGGACTCCCACCGCCACACGGACCCGAGGTTCGAACACCACCCCGACCTGCCGACGGTCACGGCCCCCGGCCTGACCGCCACGGTCATCCTCGGCTCCGTCGACGGCGCGACGTCCCCCGGTACGACGTTCACCCCCATCGTCGGCGCGGACCTGGCCCTCGCCCAGGGCGCCGACCTGCGCCTGCCGCTGCAGCCGGACTTCGAGTACGGCGTCCTCGCGATGTCCGGCGAGGTGCACGTCGACGGCGTGCCGGTGCTCCCGGGCTCGATGCTCTACCTGGGCTGCGGCCGCACCGAACTCCCCCTGCGCGCGGAGTCGGACGCGTCGATCATGCTCCTGGGCGGCGAGCCGTTCGAGGAGGAGCTGATCATGTGGTGGAACTTCATCGCCCGTTCCCAAGAGGAGATCGTACAGGCCCGAAAGGACTGGGCAAAGGGCACCCGTTTCGGCGAGGTGAAGGGGTATGACGGGGCCCCACTGTCGGCGCCGGAGATGCCGCCGACACCGCTCAAGCCACGCGGACGGGCGCGCTGACCTGCGCATACGCCAGCTATCCCACCCAAGAGCCGAAGACCGCGCAACCACCCTCCACCTAAGGGTGATCATCGGAGGCAAGGGGCCTCGGGAGGTGCCTCAGCGGCACCTCCCGGGACTTCCTCGATTCCAAGGTGTGGGCATCTGTGGGCGGCTTTGCCAGAACCAATGCTGACCTAATGCTGACTTTCCTGACGCCACGTCAGCCTGACAGGAAGTCAGCTTGCCCAGCCTGCGCTGTCGGCACAGGCTGGGCCAGTTTGATGAGTTCGACGCCGGATCCCGCCCGGCCGGACGGCTGACACGGCCAGACAGGGGCGGTTAACGCCGCCGGAAGACGTTTGTCGGAACCCGCCAACTTCAGGGCCGGGGACAGGCCTCCTCCGGTGCACTCGGGAAGGTCGGACGCGCCGAGAAGAGCGGGTTCTCTTCACTGGCACCGGCCGGAGCGCCAGCACCTCTCGGATCGACGTCGCCACTGCCGAGGACGGCGAACGCTCCCGCCTGGTACGAGGAGCGGCACGAACTACAGCGCAAGGCGCAATCCTCACGGCGTATCCGCGTCGAGCACGGCATTGCCCACCTGAAGAACTGGCGGGCTCTCGCCCGCCACCATGGCCGACGCGAACACATGAGTGACATCGTCCAAGCCGTCGCCGGTCTGCTCTCACACCAGCGGACCGCCACCCTCGACCACGCCCTCCGAGCGTGAACACCAACAACGCCACACACCTCGATGTGCCACGGCCAACCGTGCACGAGGTCGTTAGTAACCGCGTAGACGGTCTTCGTCTCGACCTTGCTGGTCTTGCGGTGGGTGCGGCGGCGTTTGATCTCCATGGCCTGGACGGCGTGGGGGAAGAGCAGGCCCGGCTGGACGGTGCAGACCTTCAGGCGACGGACCTCTCGGCGGCCGTGCCCCGCCCCAGTGGTGCGGGCCTGGAGAGGGATTTCCCGCCAGGGCAGGCGCCGCAGTTGCCGACGCAGCTTCTTCTGGTTCCCTTTGACGACCAGGAGGTAGTGGCCGCCAGCCGTGATGACGTGCTCGGCGCGGGCGCGCTGGGTGTGCATCGCGTCGGCGGTGACGACGACGCCGCGCAGGTCGATCCGGTCCAACAGCGGGGCGAAAGCGGGGATTACGTTGCTCTTCGTGGCGACCTGGCGCTGGGCGATCACGGTCTGGCAGGAGTGCAGCGCGGCAGCCAGCAGGTGGACGCGCTGCTGTCGGTGCGGGATCCTCGCACGGTCTTGCCGTCGACGGCCAGGCCGACCAGCCTGTCGCCGAGTTCGTCGACCGGGTCGGCGGCGTACCGGGCGAGCCAAGCGCCCACGGCGTCGTCCAGGGCGTCGCCGTCCAGGCGGGACAGTCGTCCCAGCGTGGAGGCGTTCGGTGTGCTGGAGTCAAGTCCGAGTCGTTCGCGCAGACTGGAGTCGGCATCGACGGAAAGCGGGAGATGGCGGCCAGGGACGCGGCTCCGCCGAGGACGGCGACCAGACACAGCGCGAGCAGGGAGTCCAGGCGGTAGCGGCGGCCCCGGACCCGGCGGGGATCAGGTATCCGCTCCAAGACCTGGGCCAGGGAAGCGAACTGCGACGGTTCCGGATCCGGGCAGGCGGAGTCGATGCCCTCGTAGTGGCGCTGCAGGACACTGATCAGGGGGACAGCACGCGAACGCGACCCCTGTTCGTGATCAAAGGCTTCAGCAACCTTGATCATCGGGGGTCGCGTCTCTCGTTGCCGAACCGGGCGAACCGTCCCACGGGACCGCGCGTACGCAGGCGATCAGCTCATCTCGCCAACTGAGGTCAGAACGCATCAGCCCTGATCGTCCGACCTGAGTGCCGGCGCCACGCAAGGTCGCCACGCCGATCTGGCACGCCTCGTGCTGGGGAACCCGAAGGTGCCGGTGGACTGCGAACCGGCCGCCACACTGCCGGCGCTCACCTCATCGCACATCCGCAGGCTGGCCATATAGCCGGACGCCATCAGCTCGGCGGCCGGTTCGTCGACGCCATCCCTCTCGCCCACAGCGCGCACGACATGCCGGGCCGGCGCCGAGGTCCGAACGCAGTAGTGATCACTACCGCGAGGCCAGGACGTCGTCGGGTAGTTCACCCGGTTGGTCCATCGCTACACTGATCACGTCGCACCGACGGCCATCGCCACGAGCTCGCCCAACACCTCGCGCTCGATGTCGAGGAACGACCGCTCCTCACCCTCGGCGATCCACTTCCCGAAGGCTACGCCGAACACGGTCACCCCGGATTCCGCGGCGAGCGTGGCCGTCGCCTCGGGAACCTCCCGCGATCGGAGGGCGGCAGCGACCGCCGTGGCCAGCCCCGCCAACTTCAACAACTCCCGTTCCTGCAGCGCGGGATTCTCGGAGATGATCCTCTGCCGCCGCCTGGAGTGGTCGCGGCGCTCGGTCGAGAAGAACGGCGCCGCGGCCGACAGGGCGGACTCGACCATCTTGAGCGGTGACGCGTCCGGCGCAGCCGCAGCTACGCCGTCCAGGAACGCCTGCTCCAGCAGCTCCTGGCCGCTGAAAAGCACCTCACGCTTGTCGGCGAAGTGGCGGAAGAACGTTCGCTCCGTGAGACCGACGGCCTGGGCGATGTCGGCCGCGGTCGTCCTGTCGTAGCCGCGACTGATGTAGAGGTCCATCGCCGCTGCCTGTAGTCGTTCCCGCGCCCCGGGCTCCCATCGCACCATGCCCACCACTCTAGTGATGACAGCAGCTGACATGACAGCTACAGTGACGACAGTCACTGACGTCAGCAACTGACATCGCTTGCCTCGCTCACCAGGCTTGAGTATCGAAGGAGATCATTCACATGCGCGTCTTCGTCACCGGAGCATCCGGGTGGATCGGTTCGGCCACAGTCGACGAGTTGCTCGCCGCCGGCCACGAGGTGGTCGGGCTCGCCCGCTCCGATACCGCGGCCGAATCCCTCGACGCGAAGGGTGCCCAGGTCCGCCGCGGCGACCTCGACGACCTCGACAGCATCCGGGAGGGCGCCGCGACCGCTGACGCCGTCCTCCACCTCGCCAACAAGCACGACTTCAACAACCCTGCCGTCTCCAATCAGGCCGAACGGGCCGCCGTGCAGGCGATCGGCGACGTCCTGACCGGATCAGGCCGTCCGTTCCTGCTGGCGTCCGGCGTCGCCGGCCCGGCGCAGGGCCGGCTGGCGACCGAGGACGACAGGTCACCGTTCCACGGCCTGGAGTCCCCCCGAGGCGGCAGCGAGAACCTCGCGCTGGAGTACGTCGATCGCCGCGTGAACACGGTCAGCGTGCGGTTCGCCCCGACCGTGCACGGCGACGGCGACCACGGGTTCATCGCGACCCTGGTCGCGATTGCCCGTGAGAAAGGGGTCGCGGGCTACGTCGGCGACGGCACGAACCGCTGGCCGGCGGTCCACCGGTCAGATGCCGCGCAGATCACCCGCCTGGGACTGGAGAAGGCCCCGGCGGGAACGCTCCTGCACGCGGTGAGCGAGGAGGGAGTCCCCACACGGGAGATCGCACAGGCCATCGGACGAGGACTCGACGTTCCCGTGACCTCGATCGCACCGCAGGACGCACAGAAGCACTTCGGCTGGATCGGCCGCTTCTTCGCTATGGACATCCCCGCCTCCAGCACTCGCACACAGGAACTCCTCGGCTGGGCGCCAAGTGGGCCCAGCCTCATCCAGGACCTGGACGCCGGGTCCTACTTCCGCACCTGACGCACGACGCGCCAAGCGGTGTCGGTCTCGACAAGGACGACACGTGGCGGCGAGGACACGGAATCGACAGGGTTCGCCTGAACGGACGAAGGGCCAGCACGGTTCTGAGGGGAGGCCGGTGCAGTACTGCGCCGGGACTACCAGGCTGGCCTGCGGCTGCAGGAACGCAGGCGATCAGCTCATCTCGCCGACTGAGAACGCATCAGCCCTGACCCCTGTGCAAGCAAGCTTGTGACACCGACACCGACACCTGCCCGCCGGCTCAGCGCTGCCGAGCCCCACACTTCGCGCACGCGCCCCAACGATCCTTGCCCTCGCGCCGAGCGCCGCAGCTCGGGCACCCGTCCTTGACCGGCATGATGACCCCACTCTCAGGCGCCCTCGTTTACCCGCGCCCGGAGCCTACCCAGGAGGCCGGAGCAGGTGCGGAGCCCCGCGGGCAACCCCCTGGGAGTGAACGGTCAGCGCAGAGCCTCCGGGGCCGATATGGTCCGCGCATGAGCCGAGAAAATCAGGGCAAGCCGCGCAAGTCGGACAAGCAGGCGCCCTGAGTCGTGGACATGTCGAACGTCTCCGTGACGATGAAGAAGAACGTCATCCTCAGTCACATCATGTCGGCCGAGGATCCGACGGGGCGAATGTTCCGGGAATTCGCGAAGCGTCAGTATCGCGATCACCAGCGCCGCCAGGTGGCCGGATGCGTCGTCTTCGCCTCGCTGACAGGCAGTCCCCAGCGCAAGCTGCCTGCGGTTTTCGGCGTGTGCGGAGCAGGCTTCCTGCTGATGATCCTGGGCCACGACGCCGTGCTCCTGGTGCACGCGGGCGGGCTGCTCACCTGTGTCGGCACCGGCCCCCTGCTGCCCATCCTGCGCCAGGCTCGGAACGCGCAGGAGAATCCCGTCCTGACTTCGTCCGGCGTCCCCGATGTGTCAGCAGGCGGCGATGGCCGCGTCGATGTGCAGCGAGGCCTCGGTGCGGGCGGTGATGTCCTCGACGGTCACACCCGGGGCGGTCTCGACGAGGGCGAGGCCGTGCGGTGTGACATCGAGGACGCCCAGGTCGGTGACGATCCGATGCACGCACCGCTCACCGGTCAACGGCAGCGTGCACTCTTTGAGGATCTTCGGACTGCCGTCCTTGGCGGTGTGCTCCATGAGCACGATGACCCGGCGGGCGCCGTGGACGAGGTCCATCGCGCCGCCCATGCCCTTGACCATCTTCCCGGGGATCATCCAGTTGGCCAGGTCGCCGATGGCCGAGACCTGCATGGCACCCAGCACGGCGGTGTCGATGTGGCCGCCGCGGATCATGCCGAAGGAGAGCGCCGAGTCGAAGAAGGAGGCGCCCGGCAGGACGGTGACGGTCTCCTTCCCGGCGTTGATGAGGTCCGGGTCGACCTCGTCCTCGGTCGGATACGGGCCGGTGCCCAGGATCCCGTTCTCCGAGTGCAGGACGACATGCACGCCGGGCGGGAGATGGCCCGGGATCAGGGTGGGCAGGCCGATACCGAGATTGACGTAGGAGCCGTCGGTGAGTTCGACGGCGGCCCGGGCGGCCATCTGTTCGCGAGTCCAGCTCATGGTCATACCGTCCCTCGGGTCGAAGACGCGGAGATCGCAAGGCGTTCGATGTGCTTGTCGATGGCCTGGTCGGCTGTCAGATGGACCACCCGTTGGACGAAGACGCCCGGCAGGTGGACCTCGTCCGGGGCCAGCTCACCCGGCTCCACCAGCTCCTCGACCTCCGCGACCGTCACCCGGCCGGCCATCGCGGCCAACGGGTTGAAGTTGGCGGCGGCACGGCGGAAGACAAGGTTGCCGTGCCGGTCGCCGCGCCAGGCACGGACCAGGGCGAAGTCGGTGGTGATGCCGTGCTCCAGGACATACGAACGCCCCTTGAAGGCACGGACCTCCTTGGCCGGCGAGGCCACCGCGACAGTGCCGTCGGCCGCGTACCGCCACGGCAGGCCGCCGTCGGCGACCTGGGTGCCCACGCCCGCCGGGGTGTAGAAGGCGGGGATGCCGGCGCCTCCGGCGCGCAGCCGCTCGGCCAGCGTGCCCTGCGGAACCAGTTCCAATTCCAGCTCACCGGCCAGGTACTGGCGGGCGAACTCCTTGTTCTCGCCGACGTAGGAGCCGGTCACCCGCGCGATGCGGCCCGCCTCGAGCAGCACGCCCAGACCGCGGCCGTCCACCCCGCAGTTGTTCGACACCACCTCCAGGCCGCTTGCGCCCTGGTCGTACAGGGCCTGGACGAGCACGGCGGGGATGCCGCTGAGTCCGAAGCCGCCGACGGCCACCGTCGCGCCGTCGGAGATGTCGGCGACCGCCTGCTCGGCGCTCGCGCAGACCTTGTCCATAACAGGTCCTTTCAACCGGGGAGTACGGTCGACCAGCCGCCGTCGACGACGAGGTTGGCGCCGGTGATGTAGGAGGCCTCGTCGGAGGCGAGGAAGACGGCCGCGTTGACCACCTCGTCGGGGAGGCCCACCCGGCCGAGGGGGATGTGGCGGGCGATGGCCCGCATGGGGTGGTCCTCGGCGAGCAGGTCGCCGCGCGAGCCCTCGGTGTCGATCATGCCGGGGCTGAGGCAGTTGGCGCGGATCCCGTGCGGGGCGCCCTCGGCGGCGAGTTGCCGGGTCAGGGCGATGACGGCGCCCTTGGAGGCGGAGTGCGCGGTGCGCCGGTTGGTGAGCGAGCCGGTGAGACCGGCGGTGGAGCCGACGGTGAGGACGCAGCCGCGGCTCGCGGCCAGGTGCGGCCAGGCGACGTGCGCGGCGAGCCACACGGAGTCCAGTTCGGCGCGCAGGGTGAAGGCGAAGTCCGCGTAGGGCTGGGTGTCGACGGCTCCGAAGCGGACGGCGCCGGCGTTGGCGTAGAGGATGTCGACCCGGCCGAACGCGGACACCGCCTCCGCCACCCAGGCCCGGACGGAGTCCTCGTCGGTGACGTCCAGCGGGCCCGGGGTGAGGACGGTGCCGCCCGCTTCCGTGACGAGGCGCTGGGTCTCCAGTGCCGCCTCGTGCAGCACGTCGCCGCCGACGACGACCGCGCCCTCGGCCGCGAACCGTAGCGCGGCTGCTCTCCCCTGACCTCGGGCCGTTCCCGATATCAGGGCCACCTTGCCGTCCAGTCGCCTCATGAGCCGCTCCCGAGCAGTGCGTCCGAGATGGACTTGACGCCGCCGTGCGCGGTGAGACCACCGTCGACCGGGATCTCGGCGCCGGTGATGAAGGAGGCGTCGTCGGAGAGCAGGAACACCACGAGTGGGGTGACCTCGTCCACCGCACCGGTGCGACCGAGCGGGGTCTCCCGGATGTTCGCCTCACGGAAGACGGGGGCGGCTGAGGCCGTCATCTCGGTCTCGATGAAGCCGGGGTGAATGGTGTTCACGCGGATGCCGCGCGGGCCGAGTTCGGCCGTCGCCGCCTTCGACAGGCCGCGCAGTGCCCATTTGCTGGCGGTGTAGGCGACCGGGTAGTGGCCGGTGAGCGCGGCGGTGGACCCGACGTTCACGATGGACGAGCCGGCCGGCATGAGCGGGGCGAGGTGCTGGATGCCGAGCAGCGGGCCGGTGACGTTGACGGCGTGGACGCGGTCGAAGTCGTCGGGACGCACCTCGCCGAGGCGGGCGCGCCAGGTGATGCCCGCGTTGTTGACCAGGCCGTGGATCCGTCCGTACGACTCCTGGACTTCGGCGGCGAGTGCGGCCCACTCCTTGTCGCTGGTCACGTCGAGCCGGCGGCAGCCGAGGGCCTCGACGACGTCGGTGGCGATGACCCGGGCGCCCTCCCGGGTCAGTGCCTCGGCCTCGGCGGCGCCCTGGCCGCGCGCGGCGCCGGTGACGACGACGACCTTGCCGAGGAGCCTCTTGGGGCTGAGATCGGTCACGACCGCTCCCGGGTACGGCGGCGCGCGGTCGGCAGCGGTACCGGGTCGGCGCCGGCGACCACGGTGTTGGAGACGGTGCCGATGCCCTCGGCGGTGAGGGTGACGGTGTCGCCGGGCTTCAGCGGCGGGGGGTCCTGGGTGCCGCGTATCCCCCACAGTTCGGCCAGGCAGCCGCCGTTGCCGCAGGTGCCCGAGCCGAGCACGTCGCCGGGGCGCACGGAGGTGCCGCGCGAGGCGTAGGCGACCATCTCCTCGAAGGTCCAGCTCATGTTGGAGAGCAGGTCCTCGCCGACGACCTCGCCGTTCACCGAGGCGGTGAGTGCGAGGCGCAGGAACCCTTCCGGGTCCCGGTACTTCTCCAGTTCGTCGGCGGTGACGAGGTACGGCCCGAGGGTGGCGGCCGTGTCCTTGCCCTTGCACGGGCCGAGGCGGACCTGCATCTCGCGGGACTGCAGGTCGCGCGCGGACCAGTCGTTGAGGATCGTGTAGCCGATGATGTGGTCGCGGGCCCGCTCGGGGGTGAGGTCCCGGCCCTCCCTGCCGATGACCGCGGCGATCTCCAGCTCGAAGTCGAGGACGAGGGAGCCAGGCGGCACCGGCACGTCGTCGTGGGCGCCGACGATCGCGTACGGGTTGGTGAAGTAGAAGGTCGGGGCGTCGTACCAGGCCTCGGGCACCCCGCCGCCGCCGTCCACGGAGCGCCGTACGCCCTCGACGTGTTCCTCGAAGGTCACGAAGTCGCGCACGGTGGGCGGCTGGAGCGGAGGGAGCAGCCGTACCTCGGAGACGTGCGGCCCCGGTGGGACGTCGAGGGTGGCCGCGCCCACGTCGAGCAGCGCGTCGAGCCCGTCGCCGGAGCCGATCAGCTCCGTGAGCGAGCGCGCTCCGGGGACCGGGTGGAGGATGCCGTCCTCCTCGACGACGGCGACGCCACGTCGTCGGTGATGTTCATAACTGGCGAAACGCATGTACGGCTCCAGGCTCCGACGGGCGACGGAAGAAGGGGCCGGGGACACGGCGTGGGAGTCAGGGCAGTTGACAGGGCCGCCGCGTCCCCGGGACTCGGGGGAATCAGACCGGTGGGGCGACGAAGCAGCCGCGGTCGACGTCGTTGAACGACTCCTTGGCGATCAGCTCGTTCATGGGGTTGGCGGTGCCCCACTGGTCGGTGACCTCGGGCTGGGAGAAGTCGTAGACGTGCGGGTGCCAGGTGTCCTCGTCCAGCGTCTCCAGCTCGGTCGTGTACTCGATGGTGTTGCCGTGCGGGTCCAGGAAGTAGGTGAAGGTGTTGTCGCCGGCCAGGTGCCGGCCGGGACCCCAGACCTTCTTGAACCCGGCGCGGATGACCCGGCCGGAGCCGCGCATGTACTCGTCCAGGCCGCGCATCTCGAACGAGACGTGGTGCAGTGCGGTGTGCGGGCCCTGGGCGATGGCCATGGAGTGGTGCTGGTTGCTGATGCGCATGAAGTGCATCGCCTCACCCATTTTCGGGTGCATGAGGGTGTCGGAGAGCCGGAACCCGAGGTGGGTCTCGTACCACTGCCGGGTGCGGTTCAGGTCGGGGGAGTTGAGGACGACGTGCGACAGCTTGACCGGGATCGCCTCCTTCTCCTCGATCTTCCGGTGCTGCCGCACCTGCACGTCGGCGGAGACCTCGATGGTGCGGCCGTCGACGTCGAAGAAGCGGATGCCGTAGCCGCCGCCGGGCGTGTCGAGCTTGCCGGGCTGCGAGATCAGCCGCACTCCCCCGGCGAGCAGCCGTTCGGCGAGCGTGTCCACGTCGGACGCGCTCGCGGCGCCGTAGGAGACCAGGTCGAGGCGCTTCTCCTCGGCCTTGCGCAGCCGGACGACGTACTGCTCGGGGCTGCCCTCTGCGGCCAGGAAGGAGACGCCGGAGTCCTCGGCGGTCTTCGTCAGGCCCCAGACGCCGGAGTAGAAGTCGAGCTGCTTGTCGTAGTCGGGCACGGCGAGGTCGACGTGCCGCAGGTGGGTGAGCAGGCGGTCGCTCATGGTCTCAGTCCTTCCGGAGGAGAGCGGCGGCATTGCCGCCTCGTACGGCGTGGAAGTCACGGTCGGGCAGCCGGGCCGCGCGCAGGGCGGCGACCGGGTCCTCGGTGCCCATGTCGAAGGGGAAGTCGGACCCGAGCAGGACGCGGTCGGCGCCCACGGCGCGGACCAGTTCCCGCAGCACGTGCGGGTCGTGCACGAGCGAGTCGAAGTAGATCCGCCTGAGGTAGCTGCTGGGCAGGTGGGCGCAGTCCGCGCCGGCGTCGGAACGGGCCGCCCAGGCGTGGTCGGAGCGGCCGATGTGGGTGGGCAGGTAGCCGCCGCCGTGCGCGGCGACCAGCTTCAGCTCCGGGTGCCGGTCCAGGACACCGGAGAAGATCAGATGGGAGAGGGCGACGGCGTTCTCCGTCGGCTGGCCGACCGTGTTGGAGAGGTACCACTGGTCCAGGCGCTCGTCGAGCGTGCAGCCGAAGGGGTGGAGGAAGACGATCGCGCCGGTCTCCTCGGCACGGGACCAGAAGGGTTCGTATGCCGGGTCGGACAGTTCCCGGCCCGGGGCGTGGCTGGAGATCTCGACGCCCGACAGGCCCTGGTCCAGGGCGTGTTCGAGCGCGTCGACGGCCTGGGCCGGGTACTGGAGCGGGGCCAGCCCGAGCCCGTGCAGCCGGTCGGGCGCCTGGGCGCAGTGTGCGGCGGTCGCCTCGTTGGCGAGCCGGTACAGCTTCTCGGCCGTGTCCTCGTCGGTCCAGTAGTGGTAGTGCGACGGGGACGGGCTGACCAGCTGGATATCCACGCCTTGCTCGTCCATCGCGGCCAGCCGTACGGTGACGTCGGTCAGCCGTGGAATCCGCTCGCGGACCATCGGCCCGCTGACGGCCAGGGCGGCGGGGCCGTTGCGCCGGGCGTCCAGCGCCCTGGCCTCGGCAAGACCTGGCAGGCCGGCGACGAGGGCCTCGACCTCGGGGAGCAGGACGTGTGCGTGCACGTCGATGGTGGGCGTCGTCACGGCAGTTCCTTGAGCGCGGTCATGGCGGTGGCCATCAGTCCGGCCACGTCGCCGCGTTCGCCGTCCAGCTGCCACTGCCCGATCTGCACCGATGCCTCGACGACCGTCCGGACCCGCTCGACGCGCCTCTCGTAGTAGCGCGTGAGGAGTTCGTCGTCCCATGCCGCCCCACTGGTCAGCAGCTGGGACAGCACCCAGGAGTCCTCCAGGGACATCGCCGCGCCCTGGGCCATCGTGGGCGGGCAGCAGTGCGCCGCGTCCCCGACCAGGACGACCCGGCCGCGGTGCCAGGAGCCCTCGACCAGCATCCGGTCGAACCAGGCGTAGTTCACCTGCGCCGGGTCGGTGATCGAGGCGCGGATCTCCTCCCAGGCGCCGCCGTAGCCCTCGGCGAGGCGGCGCATCTCCCGCGCGTAGGACTCGGGCGGGATGGTCGCGCGGTCGCGCTTGGGCTCCACCAGGTAGGCGTAGAGGGTGTCCTTGCTGGTGGGCGTGTAGCCGGCGATGTAGCAGGACCCGCCATGGGCCAGGTCGGTGCGCTCGACGCCGGCCGGGCGGGGCGCCGGGACGCGCCAGATGGCCATGCCGGTCGGCTCCGGCTTGGCGTCGATACCGATGGCGGCGCGGGTCGCGGAGTTCAGGCCGTCGGCGGCCACGACGAGGTCGTAGCTGCCCTCGGTGCCGTCGCTGAAGCGGACGCCGACCCCGGTGTCGTCCTGGGCGAGGATCTCGGCGGTGGTGCCGAGCCGGACGTTCGCGCCGGATGCCCGTACCGCGTCGATGAGGATGCGCTGGAGCACCGGGCGTTGCATGCCCAGGGTCGCCGGCAGGTCGTCGCCGCCGGTGCGGATGTCCTCGCTGACGTGCAGCACGGTTCCGTCGGGCGCGGTCAGCCCGAAGGAGTCGAACCCGAATCCGTGCGCGTTCACTTCGTCCCAGACGCCCAGCTCGCGCAGCACGCGCAGGGCGTTGCCCTGCAGGGTGATGCCGGAGCCGCGCACGTTCCAGTCCGGTTTGGCCTCGACGAGGTCGACCTCGATACCGGCCCGGTGCAGCAGCACGGCCATGGCGTTGCCGGAGGTGCCCCCTCCGACGACCAGGACGCTTCTCTCTCTTGCCATGGCCAACTCCTTCGTTGGGCGGGTCACTTGACAGCAACCGGGTTGACGGGGGAGCCGACGGCTCCGGTGATGGGTAGGGGGGCAGCTGTGAGCCAGAACTCGTACCTGCCGTCGGCAGCACAGTCCGCGGCGAGGGCGTCCAGGTCCCACATCTCCCCTATGAGCAGGCCCATGTTGGGGATGGCGACCTGGTGCAGCGGCTGGAAGGCCTGCTCGAACTCATTGGGCCGCACCTCGAAGCCCCAGGTGTCGGTGGCGATCGCGGCGATCTCGGTGCCGTGCAACCAGCCGGCGGTGGTGAAGGACAGGCCGGGCGAGTCGCCGCCGGCGTAGTCGCCCCATCCCTCGCGCCGGGCCCGGGCCAGCCGGCCGGTCCGTACGACGACGATGTCGCCGCGCCCGACGGCCACGCCGTGCGCCTCGGCGGCCGCCGTCAGGTGCTGCTCGGTGATGGCGAACCCGTCCGGCAACTCACCACCGGTTCCAAGCACTTGGCCCACGTCCAGCAGCACCCCGCGCCCCGCGACATGCGGCGCCATGTGCTCGATGCCGGTGACGAGGTCGCCGTCGGAGGTGACGACCCTGGCGGCGTCCCGGCCGTTCCAGGCCCTGCCGTGGTCGAAGATGTGCCCCAGCCCGTCCCACTGGGTCGAACACTGGAGCGGCATCGCGATCACGTCGTCGGCGCCGCCGATGCCGTGCGGGAAGCCCTGGTTGCCGAGAGCCGCGTCAGTGCCGGTGTCCAGCATGGTGTGCACCGGGTTGGTGCGCCGACGCCAGCCCTTCTGCGGGCCGTTCATGTCGAAGGCCTGGGAGAGCGAGAAACTGACGCCTCGTCGCACGAGTGCGGCCCCCTCGCGGCGCTTGGCCTCGTCGAGGAAGTTGAGGGTGCCGAGCACGTCGTCCGCACCCCAACGCCCCCAGTTCGAGTACGCCTTGGCGGCGTCGGCGATGGCGCCTTCAGGGTCGTGCCGGTTCACGAGGCGTCCTCGGCGACACAGCGGGTGCGCTGCGTGCCGAGCCCGGTGACGGCCCCCTCCATCACGTCGCCGTCGCGCAGCAGCCGTCCCCAGTGCATGCCGTTCCCGGCCGGACTGCCGGTCAACACCAGGTCACCGGGGAGGAGTCGGGCGGTCTGCGAGATGTACGACACCAGCCGGGCGACCCCGAAGAGCATGTCCTTCGTCGACTCGTCCTGCATGGTGTCGCCGTTCAGCTTCAGTGTCACCCGCAGGTCACCGGGGTCTGCGATCGAGGAGGCCGGGACGATCCAGGGCCCGAGCGGGGTGAACCCGGGCGCGTTCTTGGAGCGCAGCCAGTCCGTCCCGATGGCCTTCATGTCCCGGCGGAACACGGTCGCCCGGTCGGTGAGGTCGTTGGCGATCGCGTACCCGGCGACATACGACAGGGCCTCCTCCACCGGTACCCGGTGTGCGGGCCTGGCGATGACGGCCGCCAGCTCCAGCTCCCAGTCCGGCTGTTCGGCCCAAGCGGGGAGCACCACGTCGTCGTACGGTCCGGCGACCGTGCTCGGCAGCCCGATGAAGACGTACGGCAGGTCCTCGGCGGCCCGCCGGTCCATCACCGCGGCGATCTCCGCACGCGCCTCCTCGACCGTGCGCGGGTCGTCGGGAGAGCGGTGGGCGACCTCCAGATCGATCACGTGCTGCCGGTAGTTGGCACCGGACTGGAAGATCTGCCGGGGCTCGACCGGCGCATGCACCCGCAGACCTTCCAGTGGCTGCCAGGCGCGGTCCGCGTCGTCCGCCAGGGCGCGCAGGCGCGGGAGCGCCGCGTCCCAGTCGTCGAGGATCTCCCGGCTCGTCAGGGCGGGTTCATCGAGGACCGAGCGCAGGTCCAGCACGCGGCCCCCGGGGATCACGAGACCAGGGAACGGTGCCTGGCCAGGAGCGGAGAGGGTGCCGAGGGCAAAGGGCCCGGCGAAGGACGCGGAAGGGGCTGCGGGTTTCACGGGAATGTCCTCCAGATTGCGGTGCGACTAATCTGGCCTCGCATCCCGCAATCTGGGAAATAGATTCTTCTGATGTTGATCATCAGCCGCATGGATCTCGTAGCACTGTGCGGTCTCGCTCTGGAGGCGTCGTGTCCCTCTCCGGCCTCGATCTCAATCTGGTCCTGTCCCTGCGCGCCCTGCTGGAGGAACGCAACGTCACCCGCGCCGGGCAGCGCGTCGGGCTCAGCCAGCCCGCGATGAGCGCGGCCCTGGCCCGCCTGCGCCGGCACTTCGACGACGAACTGCTCTCCCGCGTGGGCGGACAGTACGAGCTGACCGCGCTCGGCCGCGCCCTCCTCGACCGCACCGCCACCGCCTGTGACCTGCTGGAACGGGTCTTCAGCAGCAGGGCCGACTTCACGCCCGGCGCGGAGGAGCACGAGTTCACCCTGCTCGCCTCCGACTACGCCGTCACCGTGTTCGGTGCCGAACTCGCCCGGACCGTCCACGCCGAGGCCCCGGGCGTGCGGCTGCGCTTCCAGCGGACCCCGCCCGACGTCACGGAGGACACCGGGACGTTGCTCAGCACGGCCGACGGGCTGCTGATGCCGCACGGCGTCATCAGCGGCTTCCCCGCCGTGGAACTGTTCGGCGACCGCTGGGCCTTCCTGGTGGCCGAGGCCAACGACGAGGTCGGCGACCGCCTGGTCATGGCCGACCTGGCACGGCTGCCCTGGGTGATCTACCAGCGCATGTACGACGCCCCGGCCGCCCGCCAGCTGAGCATGCTCGGCGTCGACCCCCGTCCCGAGGTCTTCGTCGACAGCTTCCAGGCACTGCCGTTCCTGGTCGCCGGCACCCGCCGGATCGCCCTGGTGCAGCGGCGGCTCGCCGAGCGGCTGAGCGGGGTGGCCGCCGTACGCGTGCTGGAACCTCCCTACGAGGCGGTCCCGCTGCAGGAGGCACTGTGGTGGCACCCGGTGCACACCCACGACGCGGCCCACATCTGGCTGCGCGAGACCGCCGCCCGGGTGGGAGCGGAGCTGACCGCGTCCGGGCCCGGCCGGAGCGCCGTCCCGGCCCGCTAGCGCGCTCACGCGGGGGCTCAGGATCCAAGACACGGATGATCCGCATCTTCGATCTCGATCAGCGGGGGGCTAGGCACGGCCTGCCCGGTGACCCATAGTCGTCTCAACCCGGCGCCGGAGCCGCATCACCACACCGCCGCCGAGACTGCGCGGGCACCCGAGAGCCGACCCTTCGCACCGCCACGGCAGTCACCGGCCCGTCTCAGCGCGCCCGGTCCCCGTCCGGGGCTCCGGTGCGACCGCGCGGAGACGGCCGCACCCCGTCCCCTCCCGACACGCCAGGTGGAGCCCTCATGCCTGCACCCGTGCCCCCGCTCCCGTCGTCCGCAACCGTCGAAGATGCCCCGGCCGAGCAGACCGTGTCCGGCCCCGGGCACCGGATACGCATCACCCTGCTGATGGCCGGCAGCTGTCTGCCGATCCTCGGCGCCGTGCTCATCGCGCCCGTCCTGCCGAAGATGAAGGACCATTTCGCGGGCGTGCCGGGCGTCGACGCGCTCGTCCCGGTCTCCCTGACGATCCCGGCACTGTCCCTGGCGCTGCTGGCCCCCTTCGCGGGCGTCGTCGTCGACCGGCTCGGCCGTAAACGCCTGCTCGTCGTCGCCACCGTGCTGTACGCACTCGTCGGCACCGCGCCGCTCTGGCTGGACTCGCTCGGCGCCATCGTCGCCAGCCGTGCCCTCGTCGGCGTCGTCGAAGCCGCCATCATGACCTGCTGCACCACACTGATCGGCGACTACTATTCCGGCAGACAACGCGACCGCTACCTCGCCATGCAGACCATGTGTGCCTCCATCGCCGCCACCGCCTTCTTCGTCCTGGGCGGCGCGGCCGGATCGGCCGGCTGGCGGGCTCCTTTCTGGGCCTACGCCGCGAGCCTGCTCCTCGCCCCCGCCATGGCCGCCTTCCTGCCCAAACCGTCGCGGACCCAGCCCTCCGTCACCGAGGCGACCGCCCCCACGGAGCCGACCGGCCGAGGCGCCTTCCCCTGGAGGCCCCTGGCCGGGATCTGCGCGCTGACCGTCTTCGGCGCCGTCATGTTCTACACCGTCCAGGTGGAGATGTCCTTCCTGCTGGACGACATGGGCGTGACCGACACCGGCATCATCGGGCTGGCCATCGCGGCCTCCAGCGTCGCCACGGTGGTCGGCGCGGTCGTCTTCACCAAGTCCGGCCGGAGCCCGCGGTCCTGGCTGCCGATCGCCTTCGGGCTGTGCGCCGCCGGCTTCGCGGTGATCTGGATCGCCCCGAACCCCGTCGTGCTCACCGCCGGCGCCGTGATCAACTGCCTCGGCGGCGGCATCATGCTGCCGAGCCTGCTCACGCTCGCCCTCTCGAAGCTGGAGTACGCCGACCGGGGCCGCGGCACCGGGCTGTGGATCGGATGCTTCTTCACCGGCCAGTTCATCTGCCCGCTGGCGGTGCTCGCCCTCACCGCCGCCGTCGGCAGCCTGCCGAACGCGGTGGGCGTCCTCGCCCTGGCCGGAGCGCTCGGCGCCGCGGGGCTCGGAGCCGCCGCCCGCCGACTGCCGACGGCAGCCGCCCCCGTTCCGGCGGGGCGGACCGTGCCGGCGCCGGTCGTGGCCGACGCCTCGCCCGCCGGCGAGTCGTAGGCCATAGACCGTTCCGGTGGCAGTGACGTCACCCTTCCACGCCGAGGAGGCGGCGGGAGGGTGACGTCATTGCCGCGTTGCCATCCTGAACCCCGGTGCCCCGCCTCCCGGGCAACCGGCAGACTCTTCCGCACAGGAGTACAGAGCATGTCCACACCCGATTCCGCCCGTCCGACGGCCGAGAGCGCGCCCGCCGCGGGAATGCCGAAGCCGCCGTCCGACCCCGCCGCCCAACTCCAGTGGCTGGTCGACCGCGCGGCCATCGGCGACCTGCTGATCGAGTTCGCCCACGCGCTCGACACCCAGGACTGGGACGCATACGTCGCGCTCTACGTGCCCGAGGGCAGCATGTCCCCGTCCGAGTCGATCCGGCTGGTGGGTCACGAGCAGTTGCGGGGCGTGGGCAGCAGCCGGCAGCTGGGCCGCTACCGGGGCACCTGGCACCTCAGCTCGAACCACGCCATCCACCTCGACGGCGACACCGCCCGCACCCGTTCCTATCTGCTCGGCGTGCACATGCTCGGCGAGGACACCTTCCGCCACGCGGACGGCGCCGGCTGGTACGACTGCACGCTGCGCCGCACCCCCGACGGCTGGCGGTTCGTCACGGTCCGCGTCCACGAGGTATGGAACGCGGGCGAGCCGCTGCCGCACGCGCCGCGCCCGTAAGAGCGTCCCGAACCCTGTAGCCCCCGTAGAAGGAACGACGTGACAACTCTTCGATTCGACACCCGCGTCGAGCAGGACCCCGACCGTGTGTGGGCCGTGCTCACCGACGTGAACACGATCCCGCAGTGGTTCCCCGCCGTACGGGAGGCGTACTTCGACGGCGTCCACCGCCACCTGAGCACCCCCCAGGGAACGCTGAAGGCTCTCGTGGTCACGAAGAACGACGAACTGCGGCGGTTCCAGTACCGGTTCGTCGAGGGACTGCCCGAGCCAATCGAGTTCCACCTCGGCACCATCGACGTCCTCCCCGACGGCGACGGCTCACGGGTGGTCTACAGCCAGGAGATCCTGCCCGAGAGCCTGGCCCCGATCGTCGAGCGGGCGGTCGGCGAGGGAATCGCGGGCATCGCCCGGTACTTCGCCACACACCCCTGAGGAACGGAAAAACCCGCGCGGAGCGCCGCTTCCCCTTGAAACGGTGCTCCGCGCGGTGCTGCCGTACCTACCGGCGTCCGCGTTCCGCTACTGCGGGACGATGCGGAACTGCTGGTTGGTACTGGTACTGGAGCTCCACTGGCCGAGGTTGGAGCCGCTGGAGGTGCGGCCCATGCCGTCCAGGTAGAGCCCGGTCGCGCGGTTCTTCAGCCGGACGTAGTCGCCCGACGTCACCTCCATCCAGTCCTGCGAGGTGGCGGTGCTGTCGGTCGCCTGGCCGGCGTTCGAGCCGTTGGCGGTGGCGCCCAGGCCGTCGAGGAACAGCCCGGTGGTGTGGTTCTTGAGGCGGATCCAGCTGCCGTCGGGAACGACCGACCACTCCTGGTTCGTGGTCGAGCCGACCGGCCACTGGGTGACCGTGGAACCGCTGGTCGTGACCCCTGCCCCGTCGACGTCCAGCCCGCTGGTCCGGTTCTGGAGCTTCAGGTACGACGTGCTGGAGGAGGCGATCGCCGGGGCGAGCAGGATCTTGTCGAGGTTGGGGGCGTAGGCGGAGTTGTTGCCGAACTTGATGGTGTTGGATCCGGCGGTCAGGTTCACGTCGACCATCACGGACCAGTAGTTGGACCAGCCGCCGGAGTTGCGGAAGTACACGCGCTGCGCGGTGCCGCCGTTGACGGAGATGTCCGCGTACCGGTTGATGATGTTGTAGGTGTTGCCGCCGTCGCCGCGGTTGTCGCCGTTGGCGTAGGTGACGACCATGCGGTAGAGACCCGAGGACGCGGCCGTCACGTTGTTGAACGTGAGGCTGTTGGCCGAGCCGTTGCCGAGCTGGTCGACGTACTTGCCGCCCGACGCCGCGGTGTCGGTCTCGATCGTCGCGGTGCCGCCGAGGGTGTTGGCGGAGGCCTCCGCCTCGTAGCTCGCGGTCGAACCGGTGGTCGACGTGGTCACGTCGATCGAGTCGACGGCGATGTTGTCGCTGTCGTCGCTGGTGTAGGCGCCGTAGTTGATCCGGTTGATGCCCTGGTCGAGGTACATGGTGACCGTCTTGGTCTTCCACGTGTTCCAGTCCGCCGTGCCGGTCAGCGACAGGTCGGTCAGCTTGGACCCGTTCACCGTCACCCGGGTGCTGCGGTCGGTCGGGGCGCCGCTGCTCGGTCCGGCCGAGTAGCGCAGCGTCACGTCGTAGTAGCCGGCGGTGGGCGCGCTGACCACGAAGTTGGTGCTCGCGTTGCTCGAACCGAGGTAACCGTCGACGTAGTAGGTGCCGGAATAGCCGGTGTTGGAGCCGTACGTCACCCGGGCGCTGCCGCTCAGGTCGGCGTACTCGGCCTCGTACCGGGTCGGCACGTCGGCGGCGGAGGTGCTGGTGGCCGGCGTGATGATCATCTGGTAGGCGGAGGTCGCCGTCATGCTCGGCACGGTGACCGTGATCTGGCCGTTGCTGACCGGGTAGTCACCCTCCTGCACGACGTACGGGCGGCCGGAGGCGGTGTCGGTCCCGGTGCTGTCCGTGCCCTCGACGATGGCGTGGACGGTGCTGCCGAGGTACGACGCGGAGCCGAAGCCCTTCACGACGACGTCGGTGCCGCCCGAGGTGCCGCCGAAGACGACCCGCGCCTGCTTCTTGGCGGAGTCGAGCGTGGCGATGCCCTGGAGGGAGCCGTTCTGGGTCGGCGGTGTGACTGTGACGGTGTTGCCGGTCATCTCGCCGTACCAGTTGTAGAGCCACCAGGCGCCGGTCGGCGCGTTGTTGTGGGTGGTCAGGCCGTTGAGCGTGCCCTCCGTGACCCAGTAGGCGAGGTCACCGCTGACCTTGGTGTTCTCCAGGCGGGTGATCCACTGGATGAGCTGGCCCGGGATTCCCTCGTCGCCCGAGGAGCGGGTGTACTCGTTGAGGACGATCGGGATCGGGGAGAGACCGAGCGAGGTCTCGATCGCGCGGTAGTTGCTGTAGTTGGTGTAGTAGTCGGTGAAGAAGCTGTTCTGGAGTTCGTGCCAGGTGATGACGTCGGGGACGACGTTGTTCGCCTTGGCGTAGGTCATGAAGTCGGTCATGAACTGGTTGTTGTAGACGCTGATGTTCGGACCGGCGATCTTCGTCGTCGGGTCGAGCGCCCGGATGTGGTTGTAGACCGTCTTCCAGTCGGCGAAGAACTGCTGCTCCGTCGTGGAGTTGGTGAACATCCCGCTGTACCAGATCCAGTCCGGCTCGTTGAACGGGACGTACACGTACTTGCCGTAGTTCGGGTCGGCCTTCACCGCGGCGACCATGGTGTCGATCTTGCTCAGGTAGTCGGTGAGGCCATTGTTCTCGTACGGCCAGTACCGGTACATGTCCTGGAGGTAGATCTGTATCTGCTTGGTCCCGGCGTTCAGGTAGTCGGGAGCCACGTCGAACGCGTCACCGCTGGGATGCTGGAGCCCGCCCTCCGGCTTCTGCGCCGCCTGCTGGGGGTGCAGGGGCTGGAGCAGGTTGTCGGTCGGTACGCCCGGGTTGCCCAGGCCGTACAGGAACCCGGAGGCACCGTGCGAGATCGCCCCGGTGCTCTGGGACAGATCGACGCCCAGCTGCGCGTTGGCCGCGTAGCTGGTGCCCGGGAACAGGAGCCCGCTGATCATGAGCGTGCCGGCCAGCAGTCCCAGTGCGGCGCGGCGTATCACCTTCGCGAGTGTGTGCCGCCTGTCGGCGGCCGGGGGTCTCCACATGGCTGTACCTCGTCCTTTTTTTCGTCGGCTCTGGGAGTCGGTGGAAGGGATAGGGGTTGTGTCGGTTCTGGGGGGTGGCAGTGAGTGGGTCCCGGTCCGTCGGTTCCCGGCTCTAGGAGCTGGCGGTGGGGACGTCGCGCAGGACCGCCGTTCCGTACGGCGGCAGGCGCAGGGAGCCGCCGACGTGGGCCGGGGTGTCCCCGGCCAGCAGGTCGACGGTCCGCGAGGGGCGGTCGCCGAGGTCGACGGTCACCTCGTCGGCGGTGTGGTTGAGCAGGAACAGGTGGTCGTCCCGGCGGACGGCCTCGACGCCCTCCGGGGTGTCCAGGACGGGCACGATGCCCGCGTCCGCGACGCTGTCCAGGAGGAGGCGGCGCAGGGTCTCCCGGTCGGGTGCGGTGCCAAGGTAGGTGGCGGTGCCGGTGCCGAAGCGGTGCCGGGTGGCGGCCGGTGCGCCCTTCAGCTCGCCGCCGGTGTAGGTGGCGAGGGCCTCGGCGCCGGCGAGGTCGATGATGTCCTGCCAGTCGGTGGCGGTACCGGTGTGGCCGGCGTGGCGCAGCCCGCAGCTGTCCCCGGGCTGCATGGGCGCGAACTCGTCGATGTCGATGCCGAGCAGCTCGCGGAAGGCGCCGGGGTGGCCGCCGGGCCGTACCCGGTCGTACTCGTCGACGATCCCGGAGAAGTACGACATCAGCAGGTGGCCGCCCGCGCGCACGTACGCGGTGAGGTTGTCGGCGGCGGCGTCGTCGACCAGGTAGAGGTTGGGCACGACCAACAGCCGGTAGCCGCTCAGGTCGTCGTGCGGGCGGACGAAGTCCGTCGCGATGTTGGCCTGCCACAGCGGGCGGTAGTGGTCCATGAGGCGGTCGCCGATCCGCAGGTCGTTGGCGGGGTGGTCGGGGCCCTCCACGGCCCACCAGCTCTCCCAGTCCCACACGATCGCCGCGTCGGCCCGCTCGCCCACGCTGCCGCTCAGGCCGGCCAGCCGGGCCACGTCCTGGCCCAGGGCGGTCACCTCGCGCCAGGTACGGGTGCGAGTTCCGCCGTGCGGGACCATCGCGGAGTGGTAGCGCTCGGCGCCGGCCCGGGAGGCCCTCCACTGAAAGAACATCACCGAGTCTGCGCCGCGGGCCACCGCCTGCAGCGAGCGGGACCTCAACTGCCCTGCCGGGCGCGCGTAGTTGCGGCCCTCCGTGAGGTTGTTGCCGGTGGCGGACTCCAGCATCAGCCAGGGCTTGCCGCCGCGCAGGGAGCGCATGAGGTCGAAGTTGTAGGCGGCCAGTGCCGGGCCGTCCGGGTCCCGGGGGCCGGCGTAGATGTCGAGGGAGACGACGTCCTCCTCGGCGGCCCACCGCCAGTAGTCCAGGTGCTTGTAGGAGCCCATGAAGTTGGTGGTGATGGGCAGGTCGGGGCTGTACCGGCGGACGATGTCGCGCTCGGCGAGGTAGCACTCCAGGGCGGCGGCGTCGCTGAAGCGCTGGAAGTCCAGCAGCTGGCCGGGGTTCGGGCCGGAGATCAGCCGGGTGCGTGCGGCCGGCGTCCCGATGTGGTCGAAGGAGTCGTAGCGCTGTCCCCAGAAGGCGGTGCCCCAGACGTCGTTGAGGGCGTCGACGGTGCCGTAGCGGTCGGCGAGCCAGCGGCGGAAGTGCGCGACAGAGGCGTCGCAGTGGCAGCCGAAACCGCCGTACTCGTTGCCGATGTGCCACATGGCCAGCGCTGGGTGGGTGGCGTAGCGCTCGGCGAGACGTTCCGTGATCCGGGCGGCGTAGTACCGGAAGACCGGGGAGGACGCGCAGTACTGGCAGCGGGAGCCGAAGGCGATCCGGCGGCCCTCGCCGTCCACGGGCAGCGTCTCGGGGTGTTCGTGGGCGAGCCAGGACGGCGGTGCGGCGGTGGGCGTGGCCAGGTCGACGCCCACCCCGGCCTCCGCCAGCAGTCCCAGCACCTCGTCCAGCCAGCCGAACTCGTAGTGGCCAGGGCGGGGTTCGAGCTCCCCCCAGGACCAGACGCCGACGGTGACCAGGTTTACCCCAGCCTCGCGCATCAGGCGGACATCCTCCCGCCAGGTAGCCGCCGGCCACTGCTCGGGGTTGTAGTCGCCGCCATAGGCAAGGCCCTGCAACCGCTCGCGCAGGCCGGCCAGACGCGCGTCGGCGAGGTCGAAACGGGACACGGAAGAGCTCCTTCGGATGGGTGAGGGGGACGGCGCAGCGTCAGCGGTCGGCGCTGGAGCGCAGCAGCAGGGCGAGGGCCCAGTCCTGGTCGTTCATCAAGGGGTCCGCGCGGTGCGCGGGACGGCCGTCCACGCAGCTGGGCATCACGAACGCGCAGGTGGCCAGGCCGTCGGGGGTGAAATCGACGAGGTTGGCGCCGAAAATCGCGTCGGCGACCCGCTCGCTGTCCGCGTCCCGCAACGGCTCAGGCAGCTGCCGGAGCGCGATCGCCGTGAGCACGCTCCAGTAGTGCGGGAACGTGTCGCCCCACAGCCGCTCGATGCCGAACCAGTACCCGTCCCAGTGCCGGATGCCGATGTCGCGCAGCCGGACGTGCGGCTGAGGGCCGCCGAACGCGCGGAGCCAGGGCAGCGCAGTCCGCATCGCCGTCAGCAGCCGTTCGTCCGGGGCCAGTTCGTACGCGGTGGCGAGCAGGCTCACCAGCGGTCCGACCATGGACTGCTCATAGCTGACCTCGTGTCGCGGCAGCGCGGTACCCCGCCCTGCGAACCCGAGCGCATGCTCGGCCAGCAGCTCCCGCAGCCGCTTCGCCCGCTCCTCGTGGCCCTGCTCGTCGAGCGCGGCGGTCACCGCAGCCAGCGCCTCGGGGTGGCCGATGAGCAGGTGGTCGCGGGCCCCGAGGTCGTACGTCGCCTCAAGGAGCCGGGCCGCCAGGTCCAGGTCGGCCGGATCGCCGTACAGGGCGAACTGGTCGTGGAAGAAGTGCACCAGCCACGGGGAGTTGTACAGCCGCAAGGGCTCGGAGGTCGGGTGGCCGGCACGGCGGACGGAGCCGTCGGGCTCCACCAGGCACTCACGGGCGAACCGGGCGAAGCCGTGCAGCGCCTCGTCGAGCACCTCCGTTTCGCCCCAGCCCCGCCATCGGGCCTGCTGCAGCAGCACGGCCATGCCGACCCGTTCCCCGGCGTCGGTCCAGTCCTGCCAGCCGTTCTCGGTCTGCGTCAGGCCGGTGCGTACGTCCACCGGCAGGAACGCGTACCGCTCCGGTTCCGGCCGCTCGTGCGGGCGGTGCTGGGCGAGGATCCGGGTGAGGCGGGCCTCGACCAGCTCCCGAACCGGGGCGAGGAAGGCGACGGCGGTTCTGCCGCGGCGGCCGTCACGCTCGACCTCGATGTGCCGGACGCCGTGCGCGGACGACGGCACCGGGGAGGTGAGCACGGCGCCCTCGGCGAGGCGCACGTCCAGGTCGGCGCCCACCGGCGCGGTCAGCGACGGCAGTTCGGCCGGGGCGTCGGTGGCGGCAAGGAACGCCGCCCGGTCCTCGTACCAGCCCAACTCCCAAGTGAGGACGTGCTCCTCCCCCGGCGCGAGGTCCAGCACAGGCTGGCCGCCGAACGCCTCGGGGTTGCGGGCGTGGTCGGTGGGATGGACGACGAGGTGGCCACGGATGTCCGACCAGGTGACGGAGTTGCGGGACTCGATCGAGTACGCCCACAGGGCGCCCGTCCGGACGATCGCGCCGAGCAGCGGCGGGGTGCCGGACATCGGCTCGGCCAGGACCCACGACCACGCCCCGCCGGTGAAGACATGGGCGTGGCAGCTGCGCGCGAGCGCCCCCACCGCACTGTCGTACACGTCCCTGACCGGGACGTTCACGCCGAGCCCTGTGATCCGCAAGGGCTCGTCGCCGGTGTTCGTCCAGGTGTACGTCTCGGTGTAGCGCTCCTCCGTGACCTGACGCCGGACCGCCAGTTCCAGCCCGGGTACCGGCCGGTGCCTGGCGGTCACGCCGTCGGCATACCACTCGGTCTCCCGCGGTGTCTGCCAGCGGCCGGAGCCGCGCGAGGTGATCGCGAAGCCGGCGCCCCAGCCGTGGTCCGGGCCGTGCCAGGTGTCGACGGTCTCGTCGAGCAGGTAGAGCCGGTCCGGATCCGACGCGTGCGCGAACGCCACGGGTGCGGCGTCGGCGCCGAGTACCACCTGGCCGGCGCCGAAGCCGAACCGATGCCTCAACCGCGTTCCTCCGCCCGCGGAGTTCGGCCCGGTCATCCGTTGAATCCCGATCCGACGAACGTGGGGCGCCAGTGCTTCTGCAAAGCGAAGAAGCTCACCGCGAGCGGCACGATGGAGACCAGCGAACCCATCATGACGATGCTGATCAGCTCCGGGGAAGCACCCACGGTACGGGTCTGGCCGTTGAGCATGTCCAGCCCCAGGGTGACGGGGTACAGCGAGGAGTTCTTCAGCATGACCAGGGCCAGGAAGAAGTTGTTCCAGATGGCGACGACCTGGAAGAAGAAGATCGTCACCAGTCCCGGCGTGAGGGTGGGAAGCACCATGGACCGGAAGATCCTGAACTCGCTGGCGCCGTCGATCCTGGCCGCGTTGAGCAGGTCGTCCGGGACCATCGACTGCACGTAGATGCGGGCCAGGTACACCCCGAACGGGTCCACGATCGCGGGCAGCAGGACGGACCAGTACGTGTCGGTCAGATTGGCCGCGCTCATCATCAGGAACAGCGGCAGCACCAGGGCCGCCTGCGGGACCAGGACACCGCCCAGGACCAGGGTGAAGAGGAAGGAGCGGCCGCGGAACTGGAACTTGGCGAACGCGTATCCGGCCGCGGCGGCGAGCAGGGTGGCGACGACTCCGCCGATCACCGCGTAGCCGATGCTGTTGAGGAGCCAGCGCAGATAGATGCCGTGCTCGTAGGAGAACGTCAGCCGCAGGTTGGCCAGGATCCGGTCGGGCCCGGCGAACCACAGGCTGAAGCTGGAGTACAGCGTGCCGGAGTCCTTGGTGGCCGCCACGATCAGCCACCAGACCGGGATGATGAAGTACAGGGCGAACAGTCCCATCGCCAGCCCCACCGGGACGCGCCCGATCATCCCCTTCGAGCGGCCGGGAGGTGCCGGCCGGTCGAGAACGCTCATGATCCCTCCTTGGAGGCGGACAGGCCGGCCGCGCGCGAGGTCAGGCGCAGGAACCCGAAGGACAGCACGAAGGCGATCAGCGCCAGGGAGACCGAGATGGCGGCTGCCAGCGGCTCGTCGTTGTTCCCGTAGGCGGCGTTGTAGGCCATCATGTTCGGCGTGTAGTTGGTGCCGATGGCGTTGGAGATGTCGGCCAGCACGATCGGTTCGTTGAAGAGCTGGAGCGTGCCGATGATGGTGAACAGGCAGGTCATCACGACGGCCGGGAGGACGTTCGGCAGCTTGATCCGCAGCGCGATCGTGATCTCGCCGGCGCCGTCCATCCGGGCCGCCTCGATGACGCTGGCGGGGATCGACTGCAGGGCCGCGTAGATGATCAGCATGTTGAAACCGGCTCCGGCCCAGATCATGATGTTGCCGATCGAGGGCAGGACCAGGTGGGCGCCGACGAGGTTCACCTCGCCGAGTCCCATGGCCCGGGTGGCCGAGTCGATCGGGCTCAGTCCGGGCTGGTAGAGGAAGCCCCACAGCAGGGCGGCGATGACGCCCGGCACGGTGTAGGGGAGCACGTAGACAGCTCTGAAGAACCGCTTCATGGATGCCAGCCGGGAGTCGAGCAGGAGCGCCAGCACGATCGCCAGGCCGAGCATCAGGGGGACTTCCACGACGCCGAACGTGAGCAGCCGCAGCACGCCGTTGTAGAAGTCCGGGGTGGTGAAGACGGTGACGTAGCTGCTCAGTCCGACGAACTTCAGCGTGGAGCCGCCGTAGCCGAGGCCGCTGAAGGTCTGGCGGAACAGGCTCGTGTAGACGGCGTAGCCGATCGGGAAGAAGAACAGGCCGGCGAAGACCAGCGCGAACGGTGCCAGGAACCCGTAGGCCGTCCGGCTCTGCCCGCTGTTGCGGCGCCGTCGTGGCAGCCGGGCTTTCATCGGCTCCTCGCGCCGGTGGGCGCGAGGAGCACTGTCGATGGTGGTCGTCATCAGGGAGCCTCGACGCTCAGTCCCTGCTTGCGCATGTAGGCCACGACCGAGTTCTGCGTCTGCTGGAGCGCTTCGGCCACGGTGATCTTCCCGTTCACCGCCTGGCTCAGGTAGTTCTGCTCGGTCGTGAACCATTCGTTGGCCACCGGCCCGTAGTTGAAGTTGTGCGCGACGGCGTGGTTCGAGGCGGAGATCGTGTCGTAGATCTTCTGGCCCCCGAAGAAGCTGTCCGCCTTGCTGAGCGCCGCGGACTTCTGGGCAGCGACGTTCGTCGGGTAGAGGGTGATCTTGGGGATCCAGTACTGCTGCCACACCTGCTGGTTCGTGGTGAGGAACTTGGCGAACTCCAGCGCCTGCTGGGGGTACTTGGTCGACTTGAAGACGGCCACCGAGGACCCGCCCCAGTTGCCGCTGGAGGTCACGCCCGGTGTCGACTGGGGCATGGCGGCGACGGCCCACTTGCCGGCGGTCTTCGGCGCGAACGACTTCAGCGGGCCGGGCGCCCAGGCCGCGCTCATCCAGGAGGCGAGCTTGCCGGTGTTGTAGGCCTGCGACCACTCGCTGGAGAACTGGGGCAGCGTCATGACGGACTTGTCATCGATGAGCTTCTGCCAAGTGGCCGCGGCCTTCAGCGACTCGGCGCCGGCGATGTCAACCACCCAGCTGTTGCCCTTGACCTTGAACGGGGTCGCTCCGGCCGCCCACGCCATCGCCGTGAAGACGGACGCGTCGTTGGTGGGCAGGTCCGCCAGGTACACGCTGGGGTCCTTCTTGTGCAGGGTGGCGGCCGCCTGCACGTACTCGGCCATGGTCGTCGGCACCTTGATGTGGTACTTGGCGAACAGGTCCTTGCGGTAGTACAGGTTGAGCGGGCCGGCGTCGATCGGCAGTCCGTACAGGCCGTCACCGACGTGGACCGTGCTCCAGGCCCACGACTCGAAGTCGGAACTGAGCGAGGAGGCGTTGCCGCCCTTCACGGTGTTGAGGTCGAGCACGGAGCCGGTGGTGACGAACTGCGGCAGGTACTCGGTGTCGAAGGTCGCGACGTCGGGTTCGCGGTGCGCCTTGACGTCAAGCAGCAGCTTGGCCTGCGGGATGGTGTTGCCGCTGGCGGAGACGACCTCCAGCTTGATCTTGATGTCCGGGTGCTGCTTCTTCCACAGGTCGAGCAGGACCTTGCTGTCGGGGAACGGCGACTTCACCCAGTACGTCAGGGTGACCGGTCCCTTGGCGGCGTCGCTCGACCCGCCCGAGCCACAGGCGGCGCTCGTCAGCGCTATGGCCGAGGTGAGGGCGATCGCGGCGAGGCGGCGGCGCTTCGGCGCGGACCGCCGCCCGAGGCTCGCAGACGTGGCCTGTCTGGCGGGCTTGGGCGAAGTCTCGCGCTCAGGGTTCGACACTGGTGGCTCCTTCATATTCAGTACAGCGAGGGTTCGTTGGTGGTTGTCTGTTCTGATCTGATTCAGGGCGTGGTGTACAGGCTGTATCGCCGCACTCGGGGTGCGCCGGGCTGCGGTGCCTCGCAGGTGGCCCTTCGCGGTGCGGCAGGCACAAGCCACTTGCGGATGCGTGTCGATACGCATCGACGGGTGAACGGTCGTCGATACGCATCGACAGCCGGATTGTCGTCGGGTGGTCGTTCTGGGCCCTTTCCGCCGGGGCGGTCGCCTCGCGGTTCAGGGGTGGATGGCGGTGACGGTCGTCTGGCGGCGGGTCAGCCGCGACGGGACCCTCTCGACGCTGTGCGGCGGCGGGTTCCCGCCCTCGTCGTCCAGTAAGGCGAACAGGGTGCGCATCGCACGCCGGGAGATCTCCCGCGGCGCGTGGGAGACGTTGGTGACCGGCGGTTCCATCTCCTCTGCCGCCGCGTCGGTGCAGTGTCCGACGACCGAGATGTCACGGCCGGGCACGATCCCGCGCTGGTGCAGGGCGGCCAGCACATGCGGGATGGCCGAGGTGTGCGGCACGATCAGCCCGTCGGGTCGCTCGGCTCTGCTCACCACCCAGTCCACCACCGCGCGGGCGCCGGACGGCGTGGACTCCGGCAGCTGGACGAGTCCAGTACGAATGCCGGCGGCTGCTGCCGCCTCATTGACGCCGCGCTGGAACTGGCCCACGAAGCTGTTGCCGCGGGCCACCGTGTGCGGCGGGTGCCCGACCACCACGATGCGTTGGTGCCCCGTGCCGACCAGCTCCTGGACCGCGAGCCGCCCCGCCTGCTCGAAGTCGATGTCCACGCAGTGCAGTCCGGCGGGATCGTCGGGGACACCGATCAGCACCACCGGCACCCGCAGCGAGGGGATCACCTGGATCCGCTCGTCGTGGGCCGTGATGACCATGAGCACGATCGCGTCGCACAGCGATCTGCCGTCGAGCCGGGTCAGTCCCGCGGCCCCCTCGTCGGCAGTGACCAGCAGTACGTCGTAGTCGGCCTCCCGGGCGCACTGGGTGATCGTCTCCAGGAACGGCACGACACCGGTATTGCCCAGGTCCCCGCCGACCGGGACGACCAGGCCGATGACCTTGGTGCGACGGCTGGCCAACGCCTGTGCCCCCGCGTTCGGTTGGTAGGAGAGCAGGTCCATCGCGGCCTGGACCCGCTTGCGGGTGTCCTCCGAGATCGGGCGCTTCCCGGTCATCACGTAGGAGACGGTGCTCTGCGAGACGCCGGCCAGGCGGGCCACATCCTTGCTGGTGAACATGAGTTGGCACCTCCTGACGTCGTCGATACGGATCGATTGAGTTTCGCGAGAGTAAACACAGGCCGCCAGCGGAGCAAGACCTCGTGTGCCACGTTCCGGGAACCCCGTCCAGGTCCGCCGATGGCCGCCCGTCGTCATGTGTGACCGGTCACAGCCATGCGAGAAATTGTGAGCGGTCACAACGGTGGCGTCAAGAGATGGAAACCAGCGATTTACGCAACGATCACACCTCCGGCATCACGCGGGCCGTCCGATGCCACGGACGTGGCCGACGCCGCACCGCGAAAGCTCGTACGCCGCGGAACGGGAACCGACCGCGGTCCGCGGGCAGCCGTCACCGACGGACGGTCCACGCCTGGTACCCCGTCGGGCACGACGGCGCCGGCCGCCGGGCCCTCGGGCAACCCGGCGTCGCGCGGAACGAGTCCGGCGTAAGGCGGATGCGCTCGCCCCGGACATCCCCCACGCGGCGGCCATGCCCGCGCGGGCGCACGGGACGCGCGTGCTCAGGACGCCGGTCCGCCGGCTACTCCGCGCCGTCGCCAGGCCCGCTCGTTCACCGCCGGCCCCACCGGGCTCACGCGCCCAGGCGGATGAGCACGGCCGTGTCAGGCCGGGGAAGGCAGACGGTGAGGTGTCCCTCGTCCGGGTCCCAGGTCGCCGTGGCACCGGCCTCGGCCGGGAAGAGCACTTCGGGACGCGGCCGTCCGCCAAGGAGGTGAGGGATCCGGAGCGTACGGCTGTGGTCACCGGCGCCGTCGGCTGCAGCCCGCTGCAGGCCTCCGTCGGCTCGCCGCGGGGACGGCTGCCGCCGCCACACCGCCACGTACGTCGCGGAGTCGGCACGCAGTCCGTGGGCCAGCCATTCGTCCTCCCAGGACGGCAGGCCGATCGGCCAGAAGGGCAGAGCGCCCGCGATGTCCGGCCGGATGCGCTTGTAGACGTCGACACCCGAGCGGACGAGCGCGGACCGGGCGGCGTCCATGCGGTTCAGGAAGCCGGACAGGTGCACGCGGCCCAGCAGTGCCGTGGTCATCGTGAAGGCGATCTCGTCCGCGTCGAAGTGCGGTTGGGGATAGGCCCAGACGGCCGCCTGCTCGGGCGTCACGGCGGTGGCCGCCGCTGCCGCGATGGGCGGATAGCGCAGGGGGTCCTGCTGGTCACTGGTGGACTGCAGCTGGGCGACGGCCAGTTGTGCGTAGTCCATACGTAGGCCTCCCGATCCGCAGTTCTCCAGGATCAGGCCGGGGTGCCGGTCCAGGAGGGAGCCAAGCCAGTCGAGGTGGGCGCGGTGGTGGCCGAGCAGCCCGGCGCCGGCGCTCTCGGCGTCGGTCTCGGTGCCGGATCCGGCGTTGACGTTGTAGTCGAGTTTGAGATAGCCCACGCCCCACTCCCCCACGATGCGGTCCACGACCCGGTCGAGGTGCGCGCGGGACGCGGGGTGGCGCAGGTCGAGGTGGTGCCGGCCGTGCTCGGTCACTTGGACCCCGTTCCTGTGGAAGAACGCCTCGGCTGGCAGCGTCCGGGCTAGTGGGCTGCGGACGCCGACGACCTCCGGCTCCAGCCACAGCCCGGGGGTCATGCCGTGCTGTCTGATGGCGTCCAGTACCTCCTGTATGCCGCCTGGGAAGCGGCGCCCGGCCGGTTCCCAGGCGCCCACGGCGTCCCACCAGCCCTGGGCGTCGTCGTCGTACCAGCCGGCGTCGATGACGAAGACCTCCGCGCCCGCGTCACCGGCCGCCTCGATGAGCGGCAGGAGCTTGTCCGTGGTGGGGTCACCCATCAGGGTGTTCATGTAGTCGTTGTAGATCACCGGGAGCACCCGATGGTCGGTGTGGGCGCGGCGGATGCGGCGGCGGTAGGAGGTGAGCTCACCGAAGGCCGCGTCCAGGCCGCCGGCTGACGCGCGTACCAGGACGGCGGGCACGGTGGTGAACTCCTCGCCGGGCCCGAGCGTGCGCCGCCACTGGTGGTGCGCGTCGTCGGGCCCGAACAAGGCGAGGTAGGCGGCGCCCTCGCGCTCCCCCGTCTCGTAGCGCCAGCCCGCGCTGGATTCGATCTGCCACAACCAGGCGCCCTCAGCGCCGTCGGTGAGCGCGGCGACGGGCAGGTGCCGGCCGGTCGACCAGGTGCCCTGTGAGTACCGCTCGAAGCAACCGCGGCCCTCGTGGCCGTGCGCGGCCCGGTTCAGCGGGACGACCTGGTCCCGGAACGGCGCGTGGCGCCAGCGGCACTCGGCGAGCCAGTCGTTGTCCGCCCAGTGCAGGGTCAGGGCGTCCAGGCCGCCCGCCCGGTCGACGATGCCGCCGAGGGCGAGAGTGGACACGCTCTCCACGTGCACGGGCGCGTCGCCCTCGTTGACCAGACGTACCTGCGAGCGAAGGAACCCCGCGCCGGGTACGGAGCTCAGGACGACGTCGGCGGCGAGACCGGTGTCGGGGTCGACCAGCCGGATCGTGGTGCGCCGCCACTCGCCGTCCTCGGCCGTCTGGTGGCCGCGCAGCACCAGGCGACCGCCGACGGCCGTGTCGATGAAACGCTCCCCCGACCAGGTACGTCCGTGCCCGGTGAGGACGATCTCGACGACGGGGACGAGGCAGTCCGCAGGTAGGTCGGAGGTCGCGAGTCTTACCGAACCCGTGCCGTCCACGACGGCGCGCAGGCCGAGGACTTCATGAGTCCACAACGGAGACCCCTGGGCGGTTTCGACAGCAGCAGTCAACGCGTTCCCCTTCTGGGACAGATGATCGGCTCCGGTGGTGTCGCACAGGTCGTTTCCGGGAGGGCGGGCGCAGATGGCGCGGCGCTCTGGGGCCGGCGGACCGCCGGGGAAGGCGCCGCGTTCGCCCCGAGGAAGTAACGCCGTGGTTGCACCCACTTGACGCCTGTGTTGTGACCGCTCACAATCCTGACATGTCTGTGACCGGTCACACAAGCTTCGGAGCCCACGCCGACCCCCCGGGGAGCCAGCAGAAGCCCGCCAGCATCCGCGACGTCGCCCAGGAGGCCGGCGTCTCCTACCAGACCGTTTCGAGGGTCATCAACGGCCATCCGAACGTCAAGGAGGAGACCCGCCACCGGGTCGAGGAAGCCATCGACCGGCTCGGCTTCCGGCGCAACGCCACCGCGTTCGCCCTGGCCAGCGGTGTCACCAAGTCGGTCACGGTACTGACCTCCAACACCGTCCTCCACGGCTACGCAGCAACCCTGCAGGGGCTGGAGGAGGCCGCCCGCGCCGCGGGGTACTCGGTCGGCGTCCGGGTGCTCACACCCGAGGACGACCTGGACCGCACGGTCGCCGAGGCCACTGCGGCCGGCGGTGGGATCATGGTCATCGGCTTCGACCGGCTCGGAGCGGCGGCCCTGGACAGCATTCCACCCAACGTGCCCTGCGCCGCGGCGGTCGAGGCACCGCCGCCGGGCCGGACACCCTCCCGTCCGGCGGTGTGGGTCGACGACCGTACGGCGGCCCGCACGACGACCGAGTACCTGCTGGGACTCGGGCATGCCACGGTGCACTATGTGGCGATCCCGGCGTCCACGGGCTCCGGGCGCTCGCCGTCACCGCGTGCCGAGGGCTGGCGCCAGGCCCTGAGGGCAGCGGGAGTCACCCCGCCGTCGCCCACGGGCAAGGGCTGGGACTGCCAGGCCGGCTACGACGCCGGACGCAGACTCGCCCGCGATCCGGGCGTCACGGCAATCCTGTGCGGCAACGACGACCTGGCGCTGGGCGTGCTGCGTGCCCTGCACCACGCCGGGCGGGCCGTGCCGGGCGACGTAAGCGTCGTCGGCTTCGACGACGCCCCGCACTCCGGATTCGTCACCCCCTCCCTCACCACGGTCCGCATGGACTTCCAAGGGCTGGGCCGCGCCGCCTTCGAGCTCCTCCGCGGCCAACTGGAGTCCGACTACCAACCGCAGGAACCGAAGCTCGTCGGTCCCGATCTCATCCGGCGCGAGAGCTCGGGGGTCCGGGACGCATGACCCGGACTCATCCCTGCCCCCGCTTCGCCCTGGCCATCACCCGCCGCACACCACAGCGCCACCGCCTCTTGTACGCCTGAGGACAGTTCCATGCGAATACGCGCTTCCTCCACCGTCGTCATCCGTGCCCTCGCCCCGGGCGCCACGGCAGCGGTCGCACCTCCGGTCCCGGCACGCTCGCCTCCCCGAAGGAATCACTGAGCCCGACGGCGAGCCTAAGGGGGGGTCGCCCGAGGACGTGGGCGGCGGCAGCGTCCGCTGCCGCCGCCCACGAAGAGCACCGGCGTCACGTACCGCAATGGGCAGAGGGGCCAGCCACAGTCAGCCGCCGGGTCATCCCGTAGCCGTGACCGGTTGCGCCGGCGGCCACGCCCGGCGCGGTGTCGTCGCCGGCACCTGCGACAGTCCCGCGCACACGAGCCCCGGGGCGCGACTCCCCGCGCGCCCCGGTCCCCCACTTCCGGCTGCCACGCATGTTCGTCCCACAGCACGTGGGAGGCGGAGGACGCACATGCTGCGAACGGACCACGGGTCCACCCGCATACCGCGTCCCGCAGAGGCCACCGGACCACCCGTCCACGACGAGATCCAGCCGAGCATGCCAGGCGCCCGGCACGGATCCCCGACCCCGGTTCCCCGCTGAACCTGTCATGCCCGCTCCACGGTGTGCGCGTCGTGCCCTGCCACCCGACGCGTACACCGTGGCCCCAACCAAGCGCGCGAGGTCGCGCTCGGCAAGGCTGGCCGCACCTGAGGCCGCCCGCCGGCCAACTCCCCGGAGTACGTCCCCGGCACCTGCCGTCCCGCGGTGGCGCCGACCCACCGATCGTCCGGCTGCCGTCACCGAGGCCAGGCCGGCTCGGAAAGCAGACGAGGAAGCACTCTTCCCTCATTCGCGCGCCCGAACCATGAACGAAATACCGAAAGCGAACTACTGAAAGGAACGGCCTCTCGTGCCGAACGTCGAACGCAGCGCGCCCCCGCACCCAGACCTTTGCGTCGTCGGAGTCGACTACGGCACGCTCTCCGGGCGGGCCGTGGTGGTCCGGGTCCGCGACGGCGCGGAACTGGGCAGCGCCGAACACCCGTACGCCCATGCGGTCCTGGACCGTGAATTGCCCGACGGTACCGGGTTGCCCCCCGACTGGGCCCTGCAGGTACCCGACGACTACCTCGACGTGCTGCGCCGGGCGGTGCCCGAGGCTCTCGCCCGCGCCGGGGTGTCGTCGGACCGGGTGATCGGCATCGGCACGGACTTCACCGCGTGCACCGTCCTCCCGGTGCTGGCCGACGGCACCCCGCTGTGCGACCTGCCCGAGTACGCCGGCCGCCCGCACGCCTACGTCAAGCTGTGGCGCCACCACGCCGCGCAGGGCCAGGCCGACCGGATCAACGCGCTGGCCGCCGAACGCAAGGAGCCGTGGCTGGAGCGGTACGGCGGAAAGATCTCCTCGGAGTGGGAGTTCGCGAAGGCACTGCAACTCCTGGAGGAGGACCCGGAGATCTACGCCCGCACGGAGCGGTGGGTGGAGGCGGCCGACTGGATCGTGTGGCGGCTGTGCGGCACGTACGTCCGCAACGCCTGCACCGCCGGCTACAAGGGCCAGTACCAGAACGGCGCCTACCCCAGCCGCGACTACTTGTCCGCCCTCCACTCCGGCTTCGCCGACTTCGTCACCGACAAGCTGGACCAACGGATCGCTCAGCTCGGTGCCCCTGCCGGGATCCTGACGGCGGAGGCGGCAGCCTGGACGGGCCTGCCCGAGGGCATCACGGTCTGTGTGGGCAATGTCGACGCCCACGTGACGGCGCCGGCGGCGGCAGCGGTGGAACCGGGTCAGATGGTCGCCATCATGGGCACCTCCACCTGCCACGTGATGAGCTCCGACCAGCTGGGCACGGTGCCGGGCATGTGCGGGATCGTCGACGGCGGCATCCTGCCAGGTCTGTGGGGCTACGAGGCCGGGCAGAGCGGTGTGGGCGACATCTTCGCCTGGTTCGTCCGTAACGGCTTTCCCGCGGAGTACGCCGAGAAGGCCGCGGCCCTCGGGCAGAGCCCGCACGAGTACCTGACCGACCTGGCGGCACGTCAGCAGGTCGGTGAGCACGGGCTGATCGCGCTGGACTGGCACAGTGGCAACCGCTCGGTCCTGGTCGACCACGACCTCAGCGGCGTCCTGGTCGGACAGACCCTCTCCACCCGCCCGGAGGACATCTACCGGGCCCTGCTGGAGGCCACCGCGTTCGGCACCCGCACCATCATCGATGCCTTCGAGGCGGCCTCCGTGCCCGTCGAGGAACTGATCATCGCCGGCGGTCTGACAAAGAACGCCCTGCTCATGCAGATCTACGCGGACGTCACCCGCCGTCCGCTGGGTGTCATCGGCTCCGCCCAGGGCCCGGCTCTGGGCGCCGCCATGCACGCCGCGGTCGCGGCCGGCGCGTATCCCGACATCCGGGCCGCCGCGCACGCCATGGGCCAGGTCCACCGCGGTGTCTACCAGCCCGACCCCGAGCGCGCCGAGGCCTACGAGCGGCTCTACGCCGAGTACCGGTTGCTGCACGACTACTTCGGCCGCGGCGCCAACGACGTGATGCACCGGCTGCGCCGTATCCGGGCCGAGGCGACCTCCTGACCAGCCACACCCTGCCCTTCGCTCCCCAGCCCCTGAAAGGGAACAGCTCCATGACCACGCCCACCCAGCCCGATCCGAAACGGGAGATCTGGTTCCTGACCGGCAGTCAGGGCCTCTACGGCGAAGACACCCTGCGACAGGTCGCCCATCAGTCCCAGCGGACTGCCGAACGCCTCGACGCCGCCGCCGAGATCGCCCTCCCCATTGTGTGGAAGCCGGTCCTCACCGACGCCGAGTCCATCCGCCGTGTGTGCCAGGAAGCCTCGGCCACCGACGACTGCGCCGGTGTGATCATCTGGATGCACACCTTCTCGCCGGCCAAGATGTGGATCGCCGGGCTGAGCGCCCTCGACCGGCCCGTGCTCCATCTGCACACCCAGTACAACCTGTCGCTGCCCTGGACGAGTATCGACATGGAGTTCATGAACCTCAACCAGGCCGCCCACGGCGACCGCGAGTTCGCCCACATCGAGTCACGCCTCGGCGTCGTCCGCAAGATCGTCGCAGGCCATGCCACCGAGCCCCGGGTCGTCAATCGGGTTGCATCATGGTCCCGGGCCGCCGCCGGCGCCCACGCGGCTCGCACTCTGAGGCTGGCGCGCTTCGGTGACAACATGCGGGACGTCGCGGTGACCGAGGGCGACAAGGTCGAGGCGCAGCTGCGATTCGGTTTCTCCGTGAACACCTACGGGGTCAACGACCTGGTCGCGGCTGTCGACGCGGTCGAGGACAAGACGATCACCGAGCTCGCCGCGGTCTACGTCGACGAGTACGACATACATCCCGCCCTACGCCCGGACGGCATCCGCCACGACTCACTGCGCTACGCCGCCCGCCTGGAACTCGGACTGCGCGCCTTCCTGGGCGAGGGCGGCTTCACCGCCTTCACGACCAACTTCGAGGACCTGGGCGGGTTGCGCCAGCTGCCGGGCATCGCCGTCCAGCGTCTGATGGCCGATGGCTACGGCTTCGGGGGCGAGGGTGACTGGAAGACCTCCGCGCTGCTGCGCACGATGAAGGTCATGGGCGCAGGGCTGCCCGGCGGCACCAGTTTCATGGAGGACTACACCTACCACCTCGGCCCGGGCGAGCCGCGCATCCTCGGCGCCCACATGCTGGAGGTCTGCCCCTCCATCGCGGCCGACCGCCCCTCCTGCGAGATCCACCCCCTGTCCATCGGCGGCCGCGAGGACCCCGTCCGCCTGGTCTTCGACGCCGCCCCCGGCCCCGCCGTGGTCGTCGGCCTCTCCGACCTCGGCGACCGCTTCCGCCTCACCGCCAACACGGTGGAGGTGGTGCCTGCTCCCCAGCCACTGCGCCGGCTGCCGGTGGCCAGGGCCGTGTGGAAGCCGTACCCCTCACTCGCGGAGTCGGCCGAGAGCTGGCTGCTCGCCGGTGCCCCGCACCACACCGTGCTCAGTTCCGCCGTCGGCGTCGACACGCTCACCGACTTCGCCGCCATGACCGGCGTCGAACTGCTGACCATCGACGAGAACACCACCACCGAGCAGTTCACCAAGGAAATCCGCTGGAACGCCGCCTACCACCGGCTCTCCCAGGCCCTGTGAAGCACCACCGCTACGAAGGAGAACGAAACATGACCGCCACTGTCCGCGACGGCCTGCGGCAGGAGGTACTGGAGGCGAACCTCGCGATCCCTCAGGTCGGCCTCGCCACGTTGACCTGGGGAAACGTGAGCGGTATCGACCGGGAGGCAGGGCTCTTCGTCATCAAGCCCTCCGGTGTCCCCTACGAGGACCTCACCATCGACCACCTGGTGACGGTACGCCTGGCCGACGGCGCCGTGGTCGAGGGGGACCTGCGCCCGTCCACCGACACCGAGACCCATCGCTGCCTCTACCTGGCGTTCCCGTCCATCGGTGGCGTCACCCACACCCATTCCACCTACGCCGTGGCCTTCGCCCAGGCCCGCCGCGAGATCCCCGTCCTCGGCACCACCCACGCCGACACCTTCAACGGCCCGATCCCCTGCACCCCCGACCTCACGCCGGAGCAGTGCGCACAGGACTACGAATACAACACCGGCCGCGTCATCGTCGACATGCTCGAAGAGAACAACCAGAAGGCGCTGGAGGTCCCCGCCGCCCTGGTCGCCAACCACGGTCCCTTCACCTGGGGGGCGACCGCCCGTAAATCCCTCGAACACGCCATCATCTGCGAGGCCGTGGCCGACATCGCCATCCAGACGCTGACCCTGGTCCCGGCAGGTCCGCCGCCCCGTCATCTGCTGGACCGGCACTACACACGCAAGCACGGCCCGGGCGCCTACTACGGCAACCCGGACCCGGCGGTCTCCGGATAACTTCGGGTTGCCCATGCGGGGTTCGTCAACACCTGACGGCGGTTCGAGGGTCACGGCATGTGGCGTCCGAAGGCATCGCAGAGAGCACGTCGGCTCGTTGTCCGGCGAGGCGCAGGAAGGCCTGGGTGCGGTGCTGTCCTCGAGCGATTTTCTCGCCGTGGGACCCGCGAGTGCGGGCCGAACGGCGCCTGGGCCAAGCGGCGGCCGACTATGGCGGCGGGTGGAAGCCCATCGACGATCTGATGGTTCTCGCCTACGACCACTATGTGATGGAGCGGATGACTCTGCCGCACGCCCCCGTGCTGGTGAGTATGTTCGCCGAGCCAAGGCGCTTGACGGGCGTCGTGTCCCGGTGGCGGACTGTCGGACCCGTTCCAGGGGCAGGGTGTCATCGGTACTTCCGGGGCACCTGAGCCCGGACAACCGCACCGACGGTGAGACCTGCTGGTCAGGCAGCACTACCGGATCAGGAGGTCCGTGGGACCGGGCTCAGGTCTCGCCTGTCGGCTGTCGGTTCACAGTGCCCCGGCGTGATCGACACAGGACAGTAGGTCATCCGCTCCGGGCGGACGGGGGGCAGAGCTTGCGGTAAGGCGCGTCAGGGATGGCGGCGTGCCACTCGGTCGGCGTGAGAGCGGACTTCGTGGCCGTGCAGATGAACTCCGCAATGGAGTCTGGAGTGATGGGATAGCGCTGGAGCGAGGCGTGGAGGCTACTGGCGTACAGGGCCTCGCTGTCAGGGGCGAAGGAGAGGGAGATGATGCTCTCGCCGAGGCTGACCAGGTTGGTCCCCAGCGGCTCGTCGCCGGTGGTGTCCCAGAGTTGGATGCTGCCGAAGCGGCCTCCGACCGCGAGGGTGGTGCCGTCGGGGCTGAAGCTGAGAGCGCTGACCGCCTCTGCCGGCTCGCCCACGGGGGCGGGGAAGGTGCTCGGCAGGGTGCCGATGCTGTGGCGAGCGTCGCTGTCCCAGAGGGTGACGCGCCCGGACGCGTCGCCCACTGCCAGCTTGCTGCCGTCCGCGTCGAAGGCGAGGGCCGTCACCTCTTCACCCCGACCTAGGGCGCGAAAGGCTGTTCGCCCGACCGGGAGTTCGGCAGTCCCGTCGGCGCCGACGAGCAGCCGCCCGTCGGGTCTGATCGTCGGGGAGGCGGTGTCCAGGCCCGGTAGGACGGCAGTTCTACGGCCACGCTCGGTTTCCCAGACCTCACCGTAGCGGCCGCTATCGTCCATGCGTGTGGTCAGCAACATCGTGCCCCCGGGGCTGAGCGCGACTCCCGTGACCGCGGGGGCCGGCCGCGGTGCGACGTCAACGACAGCCTGTTGGCGTGCCTGTGGGACGTCCCAGAGGGTGAACGTTTGCCGCGCCGCCGTACGACCGGGGGCAGTGATGCCGTATGTGAAGGTCTTGCCATCCGGACTGAAGCCCATGACGGCGGTCATGCCCCCGGGGGCGACCGGCCCGGAGCCGACGGCGGGCGGGGACGGGGCGGGGAGCGTGTGCGCCGGCTGCCCGCCGCCAATGTCTCGCAGTTGGACGACATAGTGGTCACCGGTGCCCACGGCGGTGGCAACCGTGCGGCCGTCCGGGCTGAGCAGGGTGCTGTCCGAAGCCTTGGCATTGCCTGCCGGGGTCAGGCTCGCTGCCAGGTCGAAGGTGTGGACGGTCCCATCCGCGAGGTAGCGGAGCAGGGGGTGGCGGGCGTCCCAGGCGAGGCCGGCCACCTGGTGGCCGGGCACGGAGTGCCGGAAGACGGGCCTGACTGTCGGCAGGTTCCACACGGTGATCTCGTCTGGCCCCGCGGCAGCGAGGAACTCGCCGCCGCCGCCGAACACTATGCGCTCGATGCCGGGAGAGGAGAGGTCGGCGAGCAGTCGGCCCGAGGTCAGGTCCCACACCCGCACGCCGTTGTCGGACACGGCGGCGAGCCGCTTGCCGGCGGGGTCGAACGCAAGTTGTGAGCCGGCGTCGCCGCAGGTGTTCCCACCCGTGCTCGTCCAAGCACCCGGGACTGGGTGGTTGCCGCCGAGGTCCTGGACGACGAGTGAGCCACCGGCGAGGCATGCGGCCACCAGCCGATTCCCGGGACCGACGGTCACGTTCGCCGGGCTGTCCGCCGCCGCCTGGTACAGCAATCGGCCATCCGACACGGCGCGTACCTGGACCTGGGACCGGCCGACGGCGCTTACCAGGTAGCTCGCTCCGGAGGCGGGAAAGCCGGGCAGGTAGGAGTCCTTGGACAGCTCGTTCACGGATCCCGTCCAGACATGGGTACGTGTGTCCCACAGCCGCCAGCCGGTGCCGCTGTCGAGGGCGACCACACGGCCGTCGGGGTCAGCGGCCAACACGGTGCCGGGCAATCGCCCCGAGGCACGCTCGGCGTGTGTGGCCACGTCCCAGGTATGCCACGACCTGTCGCGCACACTGAGCAGCGTCCCGCCGGACTCGACGAGGAACCGCCGGCTCCCGACGCCTGCCCCGGGGTCACTGAAGGCGTCCGACTCGCGCTGCGTGAGGGCACCGAACAGAGCGGCTCGTGCTTCGGGTATCGGCGCGATCCGCCAGGCGGCAAGGCTGAGGAGCAGGGCGGTTCGGGGGTCGGTGGTCCGGGCTGCGGCGGCCAGTTCGGCGACCCGAACGGCGGTGGCCGCGCTCTTATCCCGTTCAGTGGTGAGGTGCTGTTGCCAGGCGACCATACTGACGATCAGGGCGATCGCCAGCATGGCTGAGAATGCGGCGACCAGGCGCCGTGTCCGCGTCCTGGCACGGGCGGTGGTGCGTTGCTCAGCCGCGCGGGCATCGAGGGCTGCGGTGAGATAGGCCTTCTCGACCGGACAGAGGTCGTGGTCCCGGTCAGACGGCAGAAGGATCTTCGCGACCGGCTCCAGCTGGTCCCCCGTGTACAGGGCGCCTGGGTCGCGTCCCATGTCGTGCCACGTCCGTGCGGCATCGGTGAGCCGCTGGCGCAGGCTGAGCCGCTCACGGTCCTCGTCGATCCAGCGTTGCAGTCGGGGCCAGCCGGTGATCAGGGCCTCGTGCGCCAGTTGCACCGTGTCGCCGTCGATGGTGAGCAAACGGGCGGCGGCCAGCCGCTCGACCGCCGTGTCCAGCTCGGGGCAGTGCCATGCGTCCAGTTCGGTCCGGCGGGCGGGACGGCTGGTGTCGGGAGCGCCGTCACCCGGGACGATCAGCCGCAGCATCAGGCGGCGGGCGGCGCCCGCCTGGCCGGTGGAAAGCTGCCCGTACACACTCTCGGCTGTGGCGGCGATGGCCCCGGTGATGCCTCCGGCCGCCTCGTACGCCTCCAGAGTGAGCACGCACCCGCGCCGCCGCCTCCAGGTCTCCAGAAGTGCGTGCGAGAACATCGGCAGGGCGCCGGGACGGTCGACGACCTCCTCGACGATGCGGGCGGTCAGCTCCCGTTCGACGCGCAGCCCCGCGGCGGCGGCCGGTCGGGTGACCGCTTCCTGCAGTTCCAGGGTGCTCATCGGTCCCATGAGCAGGCCGGAGCGACTCAGTGCGTCGGCGAGCCCGGGGTGCTCGGCACACCGCGCATAGAAGTCGGCGCGCATGGCGATCACTGCGTGCAGTCGGGATTCCGGCTCCCGCGCGGTGAGCAGCAGGTCGATGAAGCGTGTTCGTTCCTGTTGGTCCGGGCACAGGGTGAACAGTTCCTCGAACTGGTCCACGATCACCCAGCTATCCGGTTCATCCGCTTTGGGTGTCAAGAGGTGGCCGTAACGGGAGACAGGACGTTCTCCCGGCGTGAGAATCCTGATCGCGGCGGGCGTGGCCGCCTCCTGCGCGAGTTCCTGGAGGCGAGGGACGAGGCCCGCGCGCAGGAGTGAGGACTTGCCGCTGCCGGAGGCGCCGAGCAGGGCAGCGAAGCGGTTCTCCCGCACGAGCACGAGGGCGTCCTTCACGAAGCGCTCCCGGCCGAAGAACCCGGCGCGGTCCTGCGGCTCGTAGCGCGCCAGGCCCCGGTAGGGCGCCTGGCTCTCCCGGTCCTGGTGTGCGGCCTCCGGCACGCCCGCGACCGCGTCTGCCGCCGCCTTCCACCGCTGTTCCCATTCCTCGGGATCGGCGCCGCAGACCTCGGCGTACGCCAGCACCACGGCCAGTGAGGGCAGACGGGTGCCGGCCGCCGCCTGGGACAGCGTCGTCACGGAGAACTCGCCACGCTCGGCCATGTCCCGGTAGGAGGGATTCCCCGCGCGCTTGCGAAGCGCACGGAGTTCGTGAGCGAGACGTTGGACCGGCCCCGCAGCGGGATCGATCACCCGTTCGGGCCTTCCCATGACGAACCCTTCATGGCTGACGGTTTCTTCACATTCTCGGCACTATCAGCGACGGCGATGGGTGATCGCAAGAGCCGGATGGGCCGAGGGCCGGTGACATCCGTCACCGGCCCTCGGCTTCATGGGGTCAGAACGCTATGTGCCGGTCAGGCGTTCTCGTAGATGCTCAGGTCGTTCTGCCAGTTGGTGATGGTGTCGGGGTAGACGGTTCCGTCGATGGGCGGAGTGACGATGAACTGGTCGTCCTTGTCGCCTTGGGCGGCGAAGGTCTCGTAGTTCAGGCCGTCGCAGTCGGCCAGCCAGCGGTTGCCGTCGGCGCCTTCGTCCATGCACTCGCCGTTGTAGGCCATCAACTCGTCGCCGTCCATGAAGAACACCTGGTGCGAGTTGGTCGCGTAGTCGCACGTGGCCAGTTCGACCTTGCTGTAGCTGCCCGCGGCGTTGAGGCACTGGTTGCCCTGGGAGATCGCGTAGGCGATGGCGCCGTCGCTGTTGGTGTACCCCAGCTTGGTGATGGTCCACGTGTAGTACTCGTTGCTGCCGCTGCCGGAGTGCAGATCCGTGTGGTCGTAACCGGTGTGACGGGAGTCGTCCACCGCACGGATCTCGACATTGGTGGCCGACTTCGTTGTGGCGGCAGCCTGCACGACGGAGCCGTGGCCGTCGGCGGTGGCGGGACGGACGGAGCCACCGCCGGTGTAGCCGATGCCTGCCACCGGGCTCCACCAACCGGCCGCCACGAGGACGTTGCTGTTGATCCAATCCGCCGCGTTCTGCATGTAGGTGATGAAGCCGGAGCCGAGACCGCCGATCCGGTTCCCCACGGACGTCACGGCCTTGCCGGCCTCGCCCAGCGTGGACGTCACACCCTGCTCGATGTAGTGCTCCGAAAGCGAGTCCAGCCCGGAGAATGTCAGCATCGAGACCATCGCGTCCAGCAGGGCGTAGCCGGCGGTCTTCCAGTCGACGGTTCCGTCGGTCAGGTACTGGAAGACGAAGGACCCGACGAATCCGCCGAGGAACGCGGCGACGCGGACGCCCCACTTGCAGGCGGCCGGAGCGAGGTAGCAGATGATGGTGCTGGCCAGGACGGTAATGGTCGCGTCCACCGCGATCTCGACCGCCCGAGCGCTGATGTAGGACCACACCGTCTGCTGCGCGCCAAGCTTGCCCCTGCAGTCGGCGACCGCCTTCTGCCGGACGGTGCGCAGGGCCGCGGCCTGCTGGACGGTGAGCGTGCGGGGGGCCGCGGCCTGCTGGACAGTGACAGTGGCAGGGCCTGTCTGGGCCGACGGCCCGGGCTTGCCCGGGGGCTGTACGCCGTAGGACGCCTCGATGGAGTCGGCGGACTGGTCGCAGAGCTGTGTGATCGAGACCTTGTGCAGCGTGGCCCTGTGCGTGGGCATCGTCGGGCCGAGCACGGCGGAGGTCAGGGCGAGGGCCAGGATGGCGATCAAGGCCGTCTTCCACAGGGAGATCTTGGTCGGCCCTCTGCGAAGCATCGGGCTCATGCGGATTATGGACTGCACAGCGGCAACTCCTTGTCACAGCCGGGAGGAATGGGCACTCGTGCGGGGGTGCTCCAAGGGATGAGGTCAGATCCTGTTGCGCAAGGAGTTGTTCGGCAACGCCGGACGTGGGGCAAACAATTGCCTCCGCCCAGCGGCTGACCAGGCATTCTCCGGTGGGCGAAGAACATGTGCCGCATGATCCGCCGTGGACCTCCGGCGGCAACGCTGGTGTGGAGCGTGAACCGGAGAATACGACGGCCCATCCGGGAGCGACCGTCGCAATCCGGCGTAGGAACGGAGCCGGCGTCCCACAGACGCCTGCTCTCCCCCAGAGGCAGTGCTCAGCACCTCACGGCCAGAAGCACCAGATGGGTTCCCGCTACGCGCCTGGCGTAGTCGACCGCGCTGCGGGTGGCCGCGAAGTGCAGCTCCACTTTGCGGAAACGGACGACAGCGGAGCGCACATCGGGCCCCTGATGCGGCGTTCAGCGCGAGGCATCCCGCGTGCGGCAGCAGGCCTTGGGCCGCACGGTAGGTAGGCAGGGTGGCGAAACGTAACCATCTGCCCAGCGACCGGACCGACAGCAGAACGACCTCTGCAACACGCCCGAGGCGCTCGCCGAATCAGTCTTCGCCCCATTCATGAACCGCCGATTTCTCGGCATCGTCCTGTCCGTCGTGTCTCTTTCCTGAACGGCGTCCGCCCGGTCGCCGCGCCGCTGGCGGCCGGCCACACGGTGCTCCTCAAGCCCAGCGAAGAAGCTTTGCGGGCCTGCGGGCCGTTCATCGCCGACGTGCTGCGCGACGCCGGGCTGCCGCGCCGACCCCAAGGTACGGACGGTGAACTTCACCGGGTCGACCGACGTCGCCGCGTCATCGGCGCCGGATGAAAACCAAGTACTTGCACAAGAACGCTGACACGCCCGGGATGACTCTCGGGCGAGGCCGTTGATGTCTTTCTGATGCAGCGGCTCAGCTGTGGACTCCCCGGATACGGTCAATCACACGAAGGGGCTCCGCGGGTGGAGCGTCTCCGCGCCAGACGACGTGCTGGTCGGGGCGGACGAGGACCAGGTCCCGCTCGTACAGGGCACGGGCGTGTCCGTCGCGTACGTCGACGACCCCGAGAGGGACGTCTCGTGCGGCGGCGGCGTCGGTGAAGGCACTGACGTCGTGGTCGGCGAATCGCAGCAGGGTGAACCCACGGTGGAAGAGGTCGAACAGGGCACGGCCGTCCTGCAGAAGCACGCTCGGTGGTCTGGCGCCCGGCCAGGTGCTCGGCGTGTACTCAGCCGTCGTCTGAGGCGGAGCCTGGCCACCGGCTTCGTGACACACCGCGGGCGAGGTGTCGTAGCGATAGCCGAGTTCGATGCCGAGGGCCTCGTTCTCCAGGTTTCCCAGGTCGCTGATCTCACGACCGAGCCTTTGGCGGGCGCGTGTCCCGAGCCACCGTTCGCTGCGCGCTGCGGTCCGGTAGGCCGCCTTCACCGCTCCCCGGACGACGCTGTGCCGGACGGCGGCCGCACGGTTGCGCAGCGCCACAGCCCGGCGCTCGTGCTCGTAGGCATGCAGCAATCCGGGCGTCCCCCACCCCTGGACTACCGCGGCCAGCGCCCAGCCGAGTCCGGCGGCGTCGCCGACGCCGGTGTTCATGCCGTAACCGCCGGTGGGGGGCACCTGGTGGACGGCGTCCCCGGCGAGCCAGACCCGGCCGCGACCATAGGAGTCGGCGACGGTGAGCCTCGGCCTCCAGGCGTTGGCGACCAGGACGTGCATTTCGAACCTGCGACCGACGCGGTCGTAGACGAACTCCCGGGGATCGATGCTGTCGGCGTCGGTTCCGACCCCCAAAGGCGCGTGGAGGGTAAAGGTGTCACCGTCGTTCTGTGAGATCAGCGTCCATCCCTCTGGGGACTGGAGGTGCCACACGTTGCCGAAACGGCGGAAGACATCTGTGTCGGGCGTGGTGAAGTGCACCAGGTAGAACCGACCGTCCATGGGCCGTTCCCGGGTGGCTTTGTAGGCCCGCGCCATCGTCGCCACTGTCCTGGGAAGCCCCAGCTCCTTGATGAGCGTCCGCCGCAGGTCGATCTCGTCCAGGCCGATGCCGAGCTGTGCGCGGGTGCGGCTGCCGGCGCCGTCGCATCCGGCCAGGTACTGCGCGCGAACCGTGCGCCGGCGGCCGCCGTCCGCGGAGACCAGCTCGGCCGTGACGCCCTCGGTGTCTTCCTCGAAGCTCTCCAGTGCCCAGCCGTACTCCACCTTCACGTGCTGGGACCGTGCCTTCAGCAGGTCCCGCAGCGCCGGTTCGAGGACCACCTGGGACACCCGCATCCACGGTTCGAGTGGGAGGGTGCCGTCGTTGCGCTCGCGGATCGCCTTACGCGTCTCCTCGACGCTGCCGTACTCGAACGAGGCGAGTTCCCAGCCCACCGCGTCGGTCGCCCATGTGACCTTGGTGCGGTGATCGGCCGGGATGGCGATCTTGCGCAAGTCGTCGGCGACACCCAGGCGGCGGTACAGCTCCATGCTTCGCCCGTTGGTGACATCCATCTTCGGGTGCCGGGTGGTCGAGGCATTGCGCTCCACGAGCAATGCGTCCACGCCGTGGTGTTCCAGTTCCATGGCCAGTGTGAGGCCGACCGGCCCCGCGCCGATCACCAGCACCGACGTGGTTTCTAGCACCGCAGCTCTCGGTCCTTGCCGCCGTCCCGGGGTTGTCTGCTTGGCCATCTTGCGACTCATTTCTTGTGCGGCTCTGTACAGAAGTTGACCAGGGCTGTGGTCTAGAGGAGAACGGTCAGGTAGCCCGCCACCAGGGCGGCCGAGACGATCACCGGTACCAGCGCAGGAGGTCGGTCTCCGGCACGCAGATGTGCCAGGGCAGCACCGGTGAGCAGTAGCAGGAATCCGGCCGCAGCGGCGACGCCCACGCCGGTGACCATCCATCCGACGAACAGGCCGAGCACACCGGCGAGTTCGAGAAGGCCGATGATGCGGTAGCCACCGACGGTGAACCCCACGTGGGCGGCCCGCTCGGCCATCGCAGGAAGGCCGAGGACCTTTCCGGCGCCCAGCAGCACGAACCACACGGCCAGGATCGAGGTGAGGACGAAGAGCGCGATCATGTCAGTCGTCCTTCGGTTTCCGTTGCAGGATCCGGCATGGCACGGTGAACTTGCCGACCCGGCCTTCCACTTCCGCGGTGGTGTCGGCCGACGCCGAGGCACGCAGCCACACGATGGCCTCAACCGACCCGGAGTCGGCTTCGACGCTGATCTCCTCGACGTCGTGGATGTCGGCGAGGGCATCGCTCAGCACACGGCGGGTGGCGTCGGCACGCAGCGGAAGCTTGTACGGCTTGCCGACCGCGGTCACGGGCAACGCGGCGACGACGCGGACGGCCTTGGGGACAGCGGCCGCCTCGCTGGCGTGCGCCCTGGCCCAGGCGCGAAGTTCGTCCTCGCTGACCATGCCGTGGGCGAGAGTCACGTAAGCCACCGGTACCTCTCCCGCCCGCTGGTCCGGCTGCCCGACGGCCAGCGCACCCGTGACCGCGGGATGGGAGAGCAGCGCGTCCTCGATCACTCGGGGGTCGATGTTGTGACCCCCTCGGATGATGAGGTCCTTCGCGCGTCCGGTGAGGTAGAGGAAGCCGTCCTCGTCGACATGGCCGAGGTCACCGGTGTCCAGCCAGCCGTCGACCACCTTGCCCCGGCCGCCGATCCGGTAGCCGTCATGGTCGCGGCCCTCGACGTAGCCGGGGAAGACGGTGGGGCCGCTGATGAAAATGGCACCGATCTCGCCGGCCGACAGCTCCGCGCCTGTCTCCATATCCATGATCTTGATCTGCTGGTACGGCAGCCGTTGTCCGACCGAGCCGGGCCGGCGGACCTCCAGAAAACCGCGGACACTGACGCAGGTCGCCTCGGTCAGGCCGTACCCCTCGACCAACGGAATCCCTGTCGCCGTCTCGAAGTCGGTGCGCACACCCTCAGGCAGCGCGGAGGCGCCGACCATCGCACAGCGCATCGAGCTGATGTCCGCTCCGCCGACCGGGCAGGTGCCCAGCACCGTGTACACGGTGGGTACGGCACTCATCGTGCCGATCCGATAGTGCTCGACGATGCGCCAGAACTCCGCGTACAGAGTGAGGTCGCGGTAGCCCAACGACCCCGCCCAAACTACCTGCTGGCCGCGCAGCAGTGGTGCCAGCAGGGTGATGACCAGCGCGTTGACGTGGAAGAGCGGCAGGGCGGCGAAGACCACTGAGTCCTCGTCAAGGGTGGAGTTGGCCGCGATCATCCAGGCATCGGTGATCTCGTTGGTGTGCGTGTGCGCCGCGAGTTTCGGTACTCCGGTCGTGCCGCCCGTGTGGAAGAAGGACGCCAGGTCGGTGGCGGTGGGCAGCTCGCCGAGGAACCGGTCCCGCAGGGAGTGTGCGGCGATGTCGGCGAGGTAGGTCACAGTGGCGCGCTCCGCCGCTGGCAACGGGGCTCGCTCGGCAACGGTGGGACGCAGGACGAGCACATGGTCCACCAGGCCGTCCCGGGCCAGCTCGGTGCTGGTGGCGAACGCCTCCGGGTCCAGCTCCGGGGACGCCGTGATGAGCACGCGGGCGCCGGACCGGCGGATCAGTTCGGCGACATGGTCATGGGCGAGTGCCGGGTTGACGGGGGTGACGATGCCGGCGAGCTGGGCGGCCAGGAGTGCGGTGATGAGCTCGTCGCAGTTCGGGGAGAGCAGCGCGACGGTGTCGCGGCGACGCACACCGAGTCGGTGCAGGGCGTTGGCCGCCTGGTGCACGTCGGCGAGAAGCTCCGCGTACGTGCGGTTCCTGGGCGTGCGCCAGGAGGCGGCGTCGGGGAGGACGGTGAGCGCGGTCCGCTCGGGCCACTGCTCGGCCGCGCGCCGCAGCAGCTCGTACGAGGTACTGGGCAGCCCGCGTTCGGCCAGCGGCGTGGCCTCGATGTCGGCCAGGTCTTCGGGGCGGTCGTAGCTCGGCCACGTCGTGCCGGTGTCGGTGCTGGTGGTCAAGAGAACCTCACCTTGTTCTGCTGCACGCCGAGGTCGATGGCTCCGTCGGGCGTACGGATGGACAGCTCCAGCACATCCCCGTCATGGAGGTACCTCTCGTTCTTCGCCTGGGAGTTGAAGAACGCCTTCCACTTCATCGCCGGGGGCAGGAGGGCGCCGATGATCTCCACCGGCTTGGGCGGCGCCTTGAGGGCCGTACCACCGGGCGTGCCGGTGAGGATGAGGTCGCCGGTGGCAAGAGCCTGGAAGCGAGAGAGTTCCTGCAGGGCCTGCAACGGGCTGTAGATCATGTCGGTCAGGTCGCTGCTCTGGCGGACCTCGCCATTGACATTTAGAACGAGCCTCAGCTTGGAGAGGCGGTCGAGCTCGTCGGCGTCGAGCAGCACGAGGGCGGGGCCGACCGGGGTGAAGGTCGGGTAGGACTTGGCCTCGTAGAACTGGGTCTTGGGCAGCTGTACATCGCGTGCGGAAATGTCGTTGGTGATGACCAGACCGGCTATGTGGTCCTTCCAGCTGACGGCGGTCACGGTGGTGCCGACGTCGAGGGGGCGTCCGATGACCAGGCCGAGCTCGATCTCGTAGTCGAGGAAGCGGACGTGGGCGGGCTTCACGATCTCGTCGAACGGTCCGCTGATCGACCCCGAGGTCTTGCGGAAGAAGGTCAGCGGGACGGTCTCGGGATCCATGCCCGAATCGCGCACGTGGGAGACGAAGTTGGTCATCTGCGCGACCACCCGGCACGGTGTGGTCACCGGCGAGACCAACGGGAGTTCGGCGATGCGGCGTGACTCCGTCGGCAGGGTGCCCGAGCGAGCCGAGGCCAGGGCCATGTGGACCGCGACCACATCATCGAGTAGTTCGGCGGTCGTGGTCGCGGTGGTGTCGACCGGGACAGCGCGGTACTCGTCCAGTGCGACCCACCACGCGTCGGCGGTACGGAGGACGGAGATACTCATGAGGAAGCCACTTTCAGCAGGCCACGCAGGCGCTCGAGGTCGAACTCGTTGCCGTCGGATCGGAGAGCGGTCAGGATCGAGCGCAGCTCGTTCAGGATGGCGCGGCCGGGTGCGATGCCCAGAAAGTCCTTGGTGGCCGACGGCCCCCACTGCGCCAGGCCGGAAGCTGTCATGGGTGCCCAGCCGGGTTCCAGGGTGGAGTCGAACATGTCACTGTCGGTGAAGTGCTCGACGAGAAAACCGTCGGGGTCGCGCCAGTAGTCGAAGATCTGGCTTCCGAGGATGTGCCGACCGATGCCCCACGAGCGGCTGTAGCCCTCGTCGAGCAGGTACTGTCCGCCCGCGGCCAGCGCGTCGAGGTCGGTCACCTCGTACGCCGAGTGCACGTACCGGTTGGAGGGCCCCAGTGTCAGGGCCAGGGTGTGGTGGTCGGTCAACGTCCTGCCGCGGTCGCAGCGCATGAAGCTCATGGTGGGGCCCCGATCGCGCTGGCCCTCGTAGTACAGGAAGTCGCTGACGATCAGGCCGAGGTGCTCCAGGTACCAGGTCAGCGTGCGCAGGTAGCTGGTCGTCTGCAGGACGACGTGACCGAGGCGACGTACGCCGGCCGGCTCCCGTGGCGGCCGCTGGGTGACGTTGACCCGGGCGATATCGCCGCCGAAGTTCAGTCGCCGCGGCTCCTGCCCCGGCAGGGCGGGAAGGTCGTCGGTGCCGGCGACGACGCGGACCCGTATTCCGCTGGGGTCGAGCAGGTCCACGACGGACCCGCCCAGGGTCTGGGGCAGCGGGTTCACCCGAGTGCTGGTGGCGCCGGCCAGCCGCAGTAGGTCACGGGTGTCGGCGGCCCGGAAGGCCGGGCCGAGGAACCGAGATCTGGCGCCCTTGCGGATGATCACGCACGGCGCTCCCGCCTGCGTTCCTCGCAGATGCAGTTCATGGGCCTCACGGTAGGACGCTATGAAGCCGAATGCCCCGGCGAAGGCTTCGGCGCGGGCCAGATCGGGCTTGAGGAACTCCAGCCACGCGATGTCGCGGACCTTGATCACGGGGTTCGCCGCCCGGCCCGGATGCTCTCCGGGCAGTGCACCCTGCTCGGAATGCAAGCCGCTGTGCGTCCCGTGATGGCCGTCGTGCGTGCCGAGTCCGGCGCTGGGGTGAGCAGCCATGGTCACCACCTCCTGAAGAAATATTCACTTCCGAAGACAACGTCAGTCAAGAGAACTGAAGAAATCCTCAAGAAGTGGGGAGGGCGGCTAGAGTGCGGGGGGAAGCAAGTGCGGGTCGGATGGAGGATGCGATGGCCGACAAGACCGTTGCGGACAAGACCGCACCCCGGCGGGTCGACCGACGGAGAGCGCGGACCCGGACCGCTCTGGTGCGCGCGGCCCAGCGTCTACTGGCCGAAGGACGGATGGACGTTCCCATCCTGGAGATCACCGAACTCGCCGACGTCGGAGTCGGTTCCTTCTACAACCACTTCGACAGCAAGGACGAACTCTTCCGCGCCGCGATCGAAGAGGCGCTGGAGTGGTGGGGCACCCTGATGGACCGCCTCACCGCGGACATCGACGACCCCGCGGTCGCGTACGCCCAGAGCTTCCGCCTGACCGGCCGCCTGCATCGCCGTCACCCGGAACTGAGCCGGATCCTCCTGAACCATGGACTCGAGCTGGCTCGCTCCGACCGCGGCCTGGCGCCGCGGGCGTTCCACGACATCAGCGCCGCGGTGAACGCAGGGCGCTTCGATGTGGAGGATCTGGATCTCGCGCTGGCGGTGACGGCGGGCGCCACGCTGGCACTGGGCGCGCTGCTGCACGAACAGCCCGACCGTGACGACGCCAAGTCATCGGACCTGGTCGTCCGCGGGCTTCTCCGGCAGTTCGGCATCCCCGCCGCCGAGGCCGAACGAATCTGCTCGCTGGACCTGCCGAACCTCGACGTCCTTGACACCGTCATCGCTTGAGCGTCGCCTCCGGCCGGGCGTGGCGACAACGCTCGGCTGCGCGCGGTCCGGTCCAAGCCGGTGGACTTCCCTCCTGCTGAACCCGCATCGACAGGTGTGCCGGAAACTCAGTCGCCGGCGGTCACCGCTACGAACGTGGCGGCTACATCGTCGACCACGCCACGCGCCCGCTCCGCCGGCACACCGGCCGCGACGAGCGTGACGACGGTGACCCGGGTGCCGTCGTCTTCCAGTGCTCCGCTATTGACCTGCTCCAGCAGCGCGACCGTCATCGCCTCCAGTCCGGCGCTGAGTACGGATGGCGGCACATGGCCGTGGAAGACACCGTCCCGCTGTCCCCGCTCGAGAACGGCGGTCACCGCGTCGCGGGCCGGTGCCAGGATCTCGGCGACCCGTTCCGTGCCCAGGTCGTGCCGGGCCAGCGCCAGAAGCATCCGGTAGCGGTCCCCTACGGGCCACATCGACAACGAGAAGTATGCGAGAGCACGCTCAGCAGGCTCCGTCGGCTTCACTCCGGCAGCAACCGCGTCCCGGAGGGTCTCGGCGGCTTCCTGGGAAAGCGCCTCAAGCAGCGCCGTCCGTCCGGGAAAGTGCCCGAAGAGGGTGCGTCGCACGACACCGGAGGCCCGCGCCAGCTCCTCCAACGTGATGTCCGGGTTCTTCCCGAGCTCCCGGCGGGCCGTGGCCAGGATGCGCGCCCGGTTGGACCGCGCGTTACGTCGCTGCGGCACGCGGGCAACGGGCTTGGTCACGGACAACCTCAACGGATCATGCGGAGAACGGCAGAACAAGACGATCGACAGAACAGAACGAATGGCTCATCCATTCTGGCACGCGGGACCTTCGCGTTATCCAGGACTGGAGGTTCGAGGCGACCAGAGACCAGGTCCGGCGAGAAGCTCATCCGACACGTACAACGAGTCCCCGCAGTACGCGAGCCCGGCCCGGCGGCGAGGGGCCGGACCTCGAACAGACCGCACGGCACCGGCCCCGAGTCCCCGTCAGCGGCTTGGCGGGGACTCACGCCCGGCTTGGTCAACGGTTCTGAGCGGTCGCCTCCAGCGGTGCTGCCTTCGAGGGGCTGGATCGGCGGTGTCGTGATTCGATCACTGCAATGACTCCTACAAGAAGAATCCCGAGGAGCAGACTGATGGGCCCTGTCCCCCATTGAAGTCCGTCCCCATAAGGGGCAGGTACGGAGAGCCAGTCCGCGACGGAGGCGCCCAGGGGGCGGGTGATGGTGTAGGCGAACCAGAAAGCCAGGACTTCGTTGAGACGGAACCAGCGATAGCCGGCTGCCGGGACCATGATGATCCCGAGGAAGACGAAGGACGAGGCCAAGGTGCCGAGGCCCAGGGTGACGGCCGCGAAATCACCTGCGGCTGTTCCCAGAGCGAAGGTGCACAGGACGGTCAGCCAGTAAAACAGCTCCCGCAGACGGTTGTTGATGCTGTGCACGTCCAGGGTGCGCTGTGTCGCATACCAGGCGGCGAAGACGGCGACCTGGACGGCCACCAGCATCAGCGTGGAGACGTACAGCGGCATCCCCAGATCCTTGTTCAGAAAGTCCGCCGACATCGTGCCGAAGATACTCACAGCCGTTACCGCGAGCCAGTAGACCCAGGGGATGTACTTCGTGGTGGTGATCTGCACGGCCAGGCATACGAGGAGCAGCCCGAGGCCCATGAGCATGGCCAGATGCTGTCCGAGGTAGTCGTTGAAGAAGACGTAGTCCGAGAAAGACTCGCCGAATCCGGTGGTGCACAGTTTCGCGATCCAGAAGGTGAGGGCGATCTCCGGCACCTTCATGGCCATCGTTGCTGGTCGTGTTCTCATATCGCGAAGCTAGAAGCGCCACCGGGACCGGCGCATCCAACGATGGTGGTCACTTTCCGTCGGATGTAAGACCTTCGGTTGACGCCGCCGGGAGCGCCCTTCCGTAATGTCGGCGGGGTGAAGCACTTCCCGCCGGCATCCCGACCGTCCCGGGCCCGCCCGTCCCTGTCCCTCGTGCTGCTCCTCGGGCCGCCCGTCCTGTGCACCGTCGCCGCATCGCACGAGCTGCTCTACAACCGGTCGGGATTGCTGAACTGGGTGCTGGCGGTCACGGTGAGCTGTCCCCTCGTGCTGCGCCGGCGGGCTCCCGTCGTCGTGTTCTGGTTCTGCTGGGCCGTGGCGATGGCGACCTGGGCGCTCGGCACGGTCTCGTTCTCCGAGTTCGCGGTACTCGTCGCGCTCTACGCTGTCGCCGCCCATCGCGATCTTCGGCACTCGCTCGGCGCCGCGGCGGCCGTCGAGCTCGGTGTCGTCCTGGTGTCGGTACGGTTCGCCCCGGCTGCCAGCGTCAATGACGCCTTTGTCATCCTCAGCGGGCTGGCCGCCGCGGCGTTCTTTCTCGGCACCACCGTGCGGGCCCAGCGCCGCTACCTCGCGTCCATCGAGGACCGTGCGCAACGACTGGAGCAGGAGCGCGCCCAGGAGGCGCAGCTCGCGGCGGCGGCCGAGCGCACACGGATCGCGCGGGAGATGCACGACATCGTCGCCCACGGGCTGGTGGTCGTCGTCGCTCTCGCCGAAGCGGCGGCCGCGACCACGGCGACCGATCCTGAGGGCGCCCGCGGGAAGATGCTCCAGGCGGCGTCGACAGGTCGGCAGTCTCTCACCGGAATGCGTCGGCTCCTCGGCGTCCTGCGGGCGGACGACGGTGGCGATCGGGCCCCTCAGCCGGACCTCGGCTCGCTGAAGGCCTTGGTGGATGAGACCCGCGGCACCGGCCTGGACGTCCGGCTGACTGAGACCGGCAGCCGGGAGACTCTGAGCGCGGCGGCGCAGACGACGGTCTACCGGATCCTGCAGGAGTCACTCACGAATGTCGTCAAGCATGCCCGGGACGCGTCGAAGGTGGATGTCGTCCTGCACTGCGATGGGGACCTGATCGGCTTCAGTGTCACCGACGACGGCAGGCCGACCCGTGGAGCCGGCGCCGGAAAAGGTGCGGGCAACGGGCTGACCGGGATGCGGGAACGGGTCGCGATGTTCGACGGCGATCTCCGGGCGGGGCCCACCGCGTCCGGGTGGGTGGTCTCCGGCGAGCTGAAGCTGGGGGAACCACGATGACGGTCTCGGTCCTCCTCGCCGACGATCAGGCACTCGTCCGCATGGCCTTCCGCAGCCTCCTCGACACGATGCCGGACATCATCGTCCTCGGCGAAGCCGCCAACGGCGAGGAAGCGGTCGACCTCGCGCGACGCACGCTGCCGGACGTGGTTCTCATGGACGTACGCATGCCGGTCATGGACGGCATCGAAGCGACCCGGCACATCACCTGCCGTACGGCCTGCCGTGTTCTCATCCTCACCACTTTCGACCTCGACGAATACGCTTTCGAAGGCCTCCGCGCCGGAGCCTGCGGGTTCCTCCTCAAGGACGTCGTCCCGGCCGTGCTGCAGACGGCGATCCGGGCCGTGGCCTCCGGCGACGCCGTCCTCACCCCGCGCATCACCCGCGGTCTCGTCGACCGCTTCGCCCAGATCGCCCCGTGGCCGCGCGCCGACGACGCGGGCGCCCTCTTCGCCCGGCTGACGGCCCGCGAAAGGGACGTGTTCCACCTCATCGCCGCCGGCCTGTCGAACGCCGAGATCGCCGAACGTCTCTTCCTCACAGAGGCCACCGTCAAGACCCACATCACCCGCATCCTCACCAAACTGCAGCTCCGCGACCGTGTGCAGGTCGTAATCTTCGCCTACGAACATCAGCTGCGCACGCACGGCGGCTAGTGTGACGGGCGCCGACGGCGGCGACCGTTCCCCAGGTAGTCGGCACGCTGAAGCGCCTCGGTCCAGGCAGGTCGGCAGCGCGGTCACAGCTGGGGCAAGGGGATCCCGACGGCCGGAAGTTGTTGCTCCGCCCAGATGACTTTGCCGTCGCGGGTGTGCCGCGTGCCCCAGTTCCCGGCGAGCTGGGCGACCAGGAGCAGGCCACGGCCGTTCTCGTCGAAGGTGCGGGCACGGCGCAGGTGCGGGGCGGTGCTGCTGTTGTCGGAGACCTCGCACGTCAGAGTGGCGTGGCGGATCATCCGCAGCCGAATGGGGGGTTTGCCGTAGCGGATGGCGTTGGTCACAAGCTCGCTGACCATGAGCTCCGTGGTGAACGCCAGCTCCTCCAGCCCCCAGGCGGACAACTGCTCGGTTGCGAACCTGCGGGTTTCGGAGACGACAGCCGGGTCAGCGCGGAGGTCCCAGGTGGCGACCTGGTCGGCGTCAAGGGCCCGCGTCCGCGCCATGAGGAGAGCGACGTCGTCGGAGGGGCGGCTGGGAAGCAGCGCGGACAGTAGTCCGTCGCAGGTGTCCTCCAACGAGGTCGGCGCCCGCGCGAGGACCCCGCGCAGCAGTGCGAGTCCGGTGTCCACGTCCCGGGCCCGGTCCTCGATGAGGCCGTCGGTGAACAGGACCAGGAGGCTGCCTTCCTCCACCTCGAACTGGGCGGTTTCGAATGGCAGCCCGCCCAGGCCCAGCGGCGGGCCGATCGGCACCTGCGGGAAATCGACGTTGCGGAACCCCGGGCCATCACCGCGCGGCGTCGACGGAGTCACCACCGCCGGCAGGACGTGTCCGGCACTGGCCAGGGAACACAGGCGGGACACCGGGTCGTAGACCGCGTAGAGACACGTGGCGCTGATCTCGCCGGTACCTCGTGCCTCCTCGCGTTCGAGGCGGATGACCACGTCGTCCAGGTGGGTCAGCAGTTCGTCGGGTATCAGGTCGATGTCGGCGAAAGCGCGGACGGCCGTCCGCAGTCGGCCCATCGTGGCGGAGGCATGGAGGCCGCGGCCAACCACGTCCCCCACGACGAGGGCGACGCGGGCTCCGGAGAGCGGGATCACGTCGTACCAGTCTCCGCCCACACCTGCGCGGGATCCGCAGGGGAGGTAGCGGCATGCCGTGTCGACGGCCGGTTGTTCGGGCGCCTGCTGCTGCAGCAGGCTGCGCTGGAGGGTGAGTGCGGTGAAGCGCTCGTGGGTGTAGCGGCGAGCGTTGTCTATGGAAACGGCTGCTCTGGAGGCGATCTCGTTGGCCAGGAACAGATCGTCGTCGTCGAAGGGGTCCGTGGTCCGGTAACGCATGAATTGAGCAAGTCCCAAGGTGGTTCCACGGGCCTGTAGCGGCACCAGAAGGATCGAGTGGAGACCGATACGTCTGTGGTCCGGGGACGCAGCCAACCAGCGGGGGATGTCGGACGTCGTGATGCGGTGCCTCTGAGGCTGCCCGGTGGCCAGTGCGCGGGCCGGATCGGATCCCTCGGGGTAGGTGTGTTTCCACCCTGTACCGCCCTCTGATTCCGCACAGCCATCCCACACGGCCTGCTGAGCAACCCGACGAAGTACCGGCGGGACGGTCACCGACTCCCAGCCCTCTTCCCGGAACGCGGAGTCCAGCAGGTCAACGGTGACGAGATCAGCGAAGTGGTCGGTACTGACGTCTGCCAGTTCCTGAGCAGTCTGGGTGATGTCGAGCGTGGTTCCGATCCTCGCGCCAGCTTCGTTGATCAGGATCAGCCGCCGCTGCAGCCAGCGGTCGCGTTCCTCCTGATACGCCATGACGGCCTGTTCCGAGGTGCGATCGACGTACTCGAAACTCTGCGCACCCAGTGTGATCACCGTCGCGCTGATCAGTTCCGTGTCACTGGTGAGGCGGGCTGCCTCGTCGCAGATCAGCTGAAGCAGTCCGGCGTGGCCGAGCCGGTAGCTGCGCAGGAGCTTGTTGATGGGCACACCGTGCCGAGCGAACCGGCGAGCAACGTCGATACCAGCAGGCAGGGCCTCGACCTTGGTCACGTCGAGACCCTGCTCGTTGAGATCCAGCACAGCGACGACATGTGCGGATACGGCCGCCGGCGCCGCAATGGCGAGGTCCTCGTATTTCCACAGCTCGGGAAGCTCGCCGCGGATAACGTCCACCACCGCGTCGACCAGCTCGTCCGCTCGAGGCTTGAGCCCTCGGGCAACTTCGGAGAGGAAAGCCTCGACGTTGCTCGTCACAACAGAAAATATTACGCGTAATGCTTACAGGCGGGCATATCCGGCCAGGGCGGCATTGCCCGTCGACGCGCAAGTACCAAAGACAGCCATCATGGTCCAGACACAGCCGACAAGGCACCCGGTACCGACACCCGCCCCGCAGCCGCCCGGCAAAGCCCTGCCGCGGCCTCAGCTGCTCATCAGCGTCTGGGACGGGCTCGCACCCCGACCGGCTCGGACGTTCTCCCGCCTCCGCTTGCAGTTGCGCTACGAGGGCCTGCCGGCACACCTCGGAACATGGTGGTGGGGCCGGGACAGCCGTGCCGTCCCGGCCCCACCATGGCTCACCGTGCCACGGAAGCAGGGTCGCTTCCGGTGGCCTATGCGCCGGTCACCTCGGCTGCGGTCACCGGACCGGGTTCCAGCCGTCGGTGCCGGCCAGGTACTTCTGCGCCGTGTAGTCGGCCGCCTCACTGGCGGTCAGCTTCGGGGCGTTCGTGCCGGTGCCAGCGCCCTCTCCAGTGTTGTTGTACTCCTTGAACCGGGCCCAGTCCCAAGGGTAGTCGGGGACCATGTTGGTCCAGGGCTGGCCGGAGTTGATGCCCGAGTGGATCACGGTGTCGCGGACCAGCGCCTGGGGCCAAGCCTCCGGCACGTTGTGCCACGGCCGGCCGAGGTACATCGTCTTGTCCGGGACACCGTTGGTGAAGATCTCGCTGTGGGTGATCAGGATGCCGTACTTGTTGCGGTAGTCGGTGTTCGGCGCCAGCACCGTCCCACCGGCCCAGTTGCTCATGGCGATCTTGGACCGGTCGATCACCGCGGTGGCGTTGCCGAAGATGAAGTCGATCGAGCCCTCGATGTAGCTGGCGACGAAGTACTGCCGGACCTGGTCAGTAGCGGTCGGCGCCTTGACCAGCAGGGTGTCCTGGCGGCCGAGAAGCCGGACGTTGCTGTAGGTCTGCCGGTCACCCATGGCAGCCAGCGCAACGGCCTGGGTCTCGAGGGGATCGATCTCCGGATGGGACTCGGGAACGAAGTTGTTCTGAATCGTGAGGTCCTGGATCTGCAGGTCGGTACCGCTGAAGGTCGCGACGGCGCTGCCCTGGGTGCCATACTTCGCACCCGTCGCCGGGTTGATCATCCCATGGGCGGTGTCGTTCCAGATGACGATGTCCTCGGCATCGCCGCTGACCCCCTTCATCGTCAGCCAGGTCTGGTGCGACCCGACGCTGACGGCCTCGCGGTAAAAGCCCTTGTCGATGAGGATCTGGTACCCGGCGGCGTCCTTGGGGACGGCGTCGATCGCGGCCTGCACGGTTTCGAAGTCCCCGGAAGTGTCGCCTGCAACGAGAAACGTCTTCCCCACTTCGAGTTTGCCGCCGGCATCCTTGCTGTGCAGGCCGGAGTGGTGGGCCAACATGACGTTCTGCGCGATGTCCGCGATGACCAGGTAGACGACGGTGCCGACTTCGAGTTCCGGTGAGAGAAGGATGGCACCTCCGAGCCACATGGCGATCACCGTGTTGCTCAGAGTGGCCCAGAAGTTGTGGTGCGCGATGTGTGTCGAGTTGAGGACGAAATCGCTGCCGACGAGCCACGCCTGATAGGTCTCGACCGCCTGGACCCGGAACCGGGCAGCTTCGGCAAGCGCCACGATTATCTGAAGGATCGCCGACGCTGCGGTGGCGGTCGCGTTCGTGCCCGTACCCGGACCCTGAATGAGCCTGTTCACAGCACCTTCGACGCTGGAGGGGCTGATGTGCAGGTTGGTGCGACTGGCGCCTTGCTGCACCAGGGCACTGTAGTTCTCCAGCCCCTCGTAACGGGGGTCCGTGTTCGCCTCCACGTTACCGGTGGTGGTTCGGATCGATCCCGGCAGCTGCACGTCCGCGTCCAGCGTGAAGACGCTGCCCAGGTGGACGGTGCCGTCACTGTCCGTGGCGCCAACGCGCCAGCCCATGAAATAGACGTCCGACCGGCGCAGGAACACCCGGACAAAACTCCTGCCCTCGCTGGGGTGTATGTCGACGGTGGTGAAGGCGTTGGTGCCTGCTTCGTCGGTGATGAAAACCCTACGGCCATTCTGCGGAACGATTTCGTGCGAGCTGGTCAGCCGCCGGATCGCTTTGAGCATGTCGGCATAGTTCTGCGCGTCCTCACTGGCCTCGTGGGTGATCTTCCAAGTGAAGTCCGCGCCATCGGCGGCGACGGCACTGGGAGCGGCGACGACCATCGCGCCCAGGCCTCCGCCCACCATCGCGCTGACCACCGCCGCGGCGCCGAGAAATGATCTACGGGAGAGTCCGCCCTGCTCTGTGCTAGTCATGTATTTTCCTTCGTCCGCTGGTGTGTGCGCCATCGGGGAAAGGATCGGCGCGGGCTCGGGCCACGGACCATGGGTACTTCTACGCGGCGGGCCCGCCCCCGCGACCGGGTGTTTCTACGGGGTTGTGTTACGGGGCAGACGGCTGGTTCGCTGTCCACCAGGACGCGATCTGGGCGCGGGAGCCGAACTGCAGCTTGGCCAGGATGTTTTCGACGTGTCCTTCGATCGTGCGTGAGGAACGGCCGAGTGTGGAGCCGATCTGCCGGTTGCTCATGCCCTGTGCGACTAGTTCGGCCACCTCGCGCTCGCGACGGGTCAGGGGATTCGGATTCGGGACGGCCGGGCTGTTACCGGAGTGGGCGGGGGCGTTGGTGTGGGGCTCCAGTGCGAGGACGATGGCCCGGTCGGGGCTGCCGTGCAGCCTGCCTTCATCGAACGCCGTCGTGTACGAGGCCGCGCCCAGCGCGTCGATGATCTCCGCCTCGCAGCGCGCGTGGAACTCGGCCATTCGCGGGTCGAACGCGGTGATGGCGGTGCCGGCGTCCCGCCAAAGGGTGTCCGCGGAACCCAGGATCCGGGCGGCCTGCTCGCGATCGCCCGCGGCGGCGGTGGCCCACGCAAGCACTTCCAGCATCCTCGCGACCGCCGAATGGTCGTTGAAGCCCCTCATGCTCTCCAGCGCGGCACTGGCGTGTGCCCCTGTCTCCTCCCACTCACCCCGTTGCCAGGCGTCGAAGCCCAGCGCCAGCAGCACCTGAGCGTGTCCCCACCTCTCCCCGGTCGCCTCGGCGGCCGCTATCAGGTGCCCGCCGGTCCGCACCGCACGCGGGTCCCCGACATAGGCCTGGAGACAGGCCAGCGCGAGCAGCCAGCCGGCCGCTCCGCGCTCATCGCCCAGCGCCGTAAGGGTGGCCAGCGCGTCCTCGTACCGCATCATGGCCTCCTCCACCTGCCCCCGGAAGTGTGCCGACACTCCGCGAAAGCCCCGCACGTCGGCCAGCAGGGCCTGGTCGCCCAGCTGTTCGCCGATCACGTCGGCCTCATCCAGCCACCGGCCGGCCATCGCCAGATCGCCCTGGCAGAGCGCCACCCAGACAGCGCTCACCAGCGCTCGCGCTCGTTCCGGTGTGGGCTCGGGCACCGAGGCCAGAGCGCGCTCGAACTGACGGCGCCCCTCGCCGAGGAAGCCGCCGACACACCAGTGGAAGGCCAGAGCGGCGGCCAGAGCGAGCCTGGCCTGGGGGTCGGTATCGCCGTCCAGTGCCGCCAGCAGGTTGCCGTGCTCGGCACGCAGCCGGGCCAAGTTCTCCACCTGACCGGGGCCGTACCAGCCCTTGTCGACGCGCCTGGCGAGGGCGAGGAAGAAGTCACGGTGCCGCTGCCGCAGCGCCTCCTCCTCTCCGGACTCGGCAAGTCGTTCCCGTCCGTACCGGCGTACGGTCTCCAGCAGCCGGTACCGCGGCAGGCCCTCGGCCTCACAGGTCAGTACCACGGACTGGGCGACAAGCCGGTCCAGGAGGTCCAGCACCTCGTGCGGCGCGATGCCCTCGCCCGCGCAGACCTCCTCGGCCGCGTCCAGGGCGAAGGTTCCGGCGAAGATCGACAGCCGGTTCCACAGCAGCCGCTCGGCGCGAGAGCACAGCTCCCAGCTCCAGTCGACCAGGGCGCGCAGCGTGCGCTGCCGTGGCGGCGCGGTCCGGCAGCCACCGGTGAGCAACGCGAACCGATCCTCCAGCCGGTCCGCGGCCTGATCGACGGTGAGGATGCGCAGCCGGGCCGCCGCCAGCTCGATCGCCAGCGGCAGCCCGTCCAGGTCGGCACACAGCCGGCGAACCTGCGCCAGGTTCGCGTCGGTGACCCGGAAATCCGGCCGCACGGCGGACGTCCTGTCCTGCAGGAGCTCGACCGCCTCGTCCGCAGGCAGCGGGGGCACGGTGAAGACGTACTCGCCGGTGATGCCCAGCGTCTGCCGACTGGTCGCCAGCACGCGTAGCCCGGCGGCGGCCAACAGAAGCCTCTTCACCAACTCGGTGCAGGCATCGACGAGATGCTCGCAGTTGTCCAGCACGATCAGCGCGTTCCGCCCGGCCAGATATCCCGCCAGCTGCTCCAGGACGGGCCGGGTGCCCATGTCCGGCACTCCCAGCGCGGACGCCACAGCGTCGGCCACCGCCGACGCCTCCCGCACCGGGGCCAAGTCCACCACCCACGCCCCGTCCGCGAACTCCTCGCAGGACTGCGCGGCCGCCTCCAGGGCAAGCCGGGTCTTGCCCATCCCGCCCACCCCGGTCAGAGTCAACAGCCGCGCCTTGGTCAGCACCCGACGGACCTCGGCGACCTCCCGCTTCCGGCCTACGAAGAGGGTCAATGCCGCAGGCAGGTTGCCGGCTTGGGGTTTCACATCGGTGGAAACAGTCATCTTCACTCGTACCGGTAGTCGTATGGGCGCTGTCGGCCGTCGGTGATGCCGGCATCGCTGAGAGTCGGGACGGGGTTCTCCGGGCAGCCCAGGTTGCACTCCAGGTCGCCGAGTTCGTCGCGGTGTACGCCGCCAGCGTTGGTATCCATGCGGCGCCGGTCGGCGAAGCGGTTGGTCTCGACGACGAGGTAGCCGAGGCGGACGGCATCGAAGACCGAGGCGGTGGTGTTCATCGGCGGCTTGCCCCGAAGTCGGGCCACATCCGGTGAACGGTACGGCTCGTTCGAACTGGACCCAGTACCCCGTGTTGGCGACCATGTAGAGGCCGCTCGATGGCGCTGCCCTGCCCGCCGGCGGCCCTTAATGCCAGGCACTGCCGGATGAACTTCTCCGGCTTCAGGTGCGAAGGGCCGTCCCCGGAGTGGTAGTTGAGCAAGCTCTTGAAGGCCGGGGTGGGCAGCGCGCGGGTGATGCCGATGCCACCAGGAGTCATCCGAACCATAGGATCGACGCGGCTGGGGGGGCCAGGACGAGACACAGGGCGCGGTCACCGCGAGACAGACCGCTTCGCCGACCGGCGCCGCTTCGGTACCGACGCCATCGGCGTGCCCCGACGAGCGCGACGACCCGGAGTACACCCACCACAGGGGTTGCGACGATGCGGGCCTTGTCGACACCGAGTTCGTCGAGACGGCAGCGGACGCCGTCGGCGAGCCTTCCGAAGTGGTCAACGAGGTCGACACACTCGGCGCTGCGGCCGCAGCAAGGCAGGGCCGCGACGATGCCCCCATGCTCGTTGGCCAACTGCCCCATGTAGCGGCGGTAGTTGGAGACGTCTTCATGCCTCCATGGTCTGCCGACAACGGCCCACTTCCTGGCGTCGGGATCCCGCGCGACCGCTGACCCGCGGCACATCCCCAACGTCATGCGAGGCTCCCAGGCAAGCAGGTTACAACATGTAACTTACAATGTGTAGGTTATGATTCGTAAGTTGTATTGTCAATGCGCCCGCCGGGCAGAGAAGCATTCGGAGGACATGTGGCCGCCACCGCACGCCGGCGCCTTACCGGGAAGCA